>CALAGB010000467.1 GCA_937891245.1 uncultured Thermomicrobiales bacterium
AATCGCGAAACTGAGCGCATCGAACCAGAGCGTCTTGCTGGTCGAGACGAGCACGATAAGCAGTCCCCCGAGCGGTGGGCCGAGGAGAAAGGCGGTGCGCCGAACGGCCTGGGCCATGCTGTTGGCCCGTTCCAGTGAGATCCCGCCCTGCTCAGCCAGATCGGGGAGCAGGCTGCGCCGGGCAGTCGATCCCGGCGTGTAGCAGAGCGAAGCACAGAAGACCAGCACGAGCAGCACCGGAAAGGCGAGCAGATCGAGCTGGTAGAGCAGCGGGATGAGCGCTGTGAAGAAGCCGGCACCGAAATCGCTGATGATACTGCTTCGCTTCAGCCCGACGCGGTCAACCAGCGTCCCGGCCAGGACGCCGGCCAGCGCGATCGGCAGAGTATCAACCGCCAGCGTGATGCCGGCCATGGCCGCGCTGCCGGTTGTCTGTAAGACGAACCAAGGAAGCGCGATAACGGTCAGGGTCGAGCCGATCGTCGAGATAAAATTGGCCGCCAGGAACCCGAAAAACGGCGTACGTTGTCCCAGCGGCATCGCGCGCGATGCGGTCATCATCGAGAACCCCTTCGAATCAGTTGGGCCGTGAAATCAGGTTAGGCGTTTCGCGCGTTCAATAGAGTTCGAGCTCTCCACTCCGGCGAACGGCGTGTTCCAAGGCACGGAAGAGAAGCGCGCCGATGATCGGGAGAACGATGGCGAAACCGATAAGCGGCAGAAGCGAGTCACTGACGTCGCCGAGTGAGGCGTGGTGTAAGGTGGCATCGGAGAGCGCCTGGAAGCCGTAGCCGAGCGGTAGCAGATGCGCCAGGAGACGCGGCACCTCGGGCAGCTGGTTGACCGGATAGTAAGCGCCGCCCAGGATGAGCAGGATCGGAAAGACGACGTTCGAGAGTTCGTTCGCATGTTTCGTGATCAGCCCGAGCCCGCTCATAATCAGGCCGATGCCGATGAGCGAGGCGATGAAGGCCGGCAGGATAACCGCCAGTGTCAGGAAGTTCGGATTGAACGAAACGTCGAAGAGCAGCACGCCGGCCACGCCAACGGTGAGTGCCGCGATCGATGTTTCGACAATGCCGGAAGCGGCGAAGCCGAGCAGCCAGCTGAGACGCGAGCAGGGCGCCAGAAAGAGTGAGAGGAGTGTGCCTTTTTCGCGCTCTCGATCGAGAATCTCACCGACCCAGAAGATACTGTTCCAGACGAGTGAGTTGGCCGTCATCGCCACGACGATATAGGGCACCAGATCCTTCGCGCCACCCGCGTAGACAAGCGCGGCGATGGCGAGATCGAAGATCGGGCGGATCGCCCAGATGGCGAGCGTCCCCTGGCGTCCGAATTGCTCGACACGCTCCTTGAGCATGGCGATCCAGGCGGCCAGCGCCGCGCGTAGTTCAATCGAAATCAAGTTCCGCGCCATTCTTTGCGACACGTTCCACCTTCCGTAGCATGACGAGACCAAAGACCAAAAGGACGGCCGAGAGGCTGATGAGCCGGGTGAGATCGCCTGCGATGTCACCAAGCGAGGCGCCGGCCAGCAGCGCTTGTCGCAGTGCGTGCATTCCAGCGCTGAGCGGGAAGATCTCCGCCAGACAGCGCATCGGACCCGGTAGTGACGAGATCGGCACGATCATCCCGCTCAAGAGGTAGATCGGGCTCTGCAGGAAGTTGGCGAGCAAGTTGGCGCGGCGTGAGAGAACGAAGACGCCCGCCAGCGCGAAGCCGAGCGCGTAGGTCGCGGCGCATAGCGCCAGGACCGCGATGATGACTGCCAGCGGATCACTGACGTTCCTCTGAACGTGCATCAGCAGCGCCAGTGCTCCGATGACCAGCGTATTCGGCAGGATCGTGAAGAAGACGGAGCCGAGCGCGTAGCCGGAAACGACGGCGGCCCGGCTGGCTGGCGTCAGGAAGAGCGAGTTGATTGTTCCCTCGCGGCGTTCCTGCTCGATCGCGTAACCGCTTGCCCAGAGGTTTGACTGCCAGAGGATGACGCCGATCGTGCCGACGAGCAGGTATCCGAGCGTCTGGTAGCCGTCGACGACCGTCCGGCCGGCGACGTGATAGGCGAGCAGGATGGTCAGGAAATAAAACGCCGGATACATCGGCGAGCGGATGATATCGACCAGGTAGGCGCTGCGCCGCATAACGTATGAGCGCGCCGTTGCCGTGCAGATCGCCAGCGAGATCGAGAACAGCTCCCAGGTCGACTGGTTCGTAAACCGTCCCGGCGCGATTCCGGCCGTCGCCAGGATCGGTTGCTTGCTTGGCCGGCCGTTCATCGGTCGCTCCCGGTCAGCGCCAGGAAGGCGTCTTCCAGCGTCGGCTCGATCGCCGTGATCGATTCGATCCGTGCGCCGCCCTCGTGGATAACGCGCACAGCGCCGTCAAGTACGGTGTTGTCGTCGCCGGAATTGATCGTCAGTTGCGTGAAGCCGTCATCCCCCCGGCTGCTGGCGACCTGACGCACGCTCGGCAGCTCCTGCAAGGCGGCGATGAGCGTGCCGTTGGTGTGGCCATGGACGGTCACCTGATAACGGTGGTCGTTGCCGACGCGCCGCTTGATGCCTTGCGGCGTATCCTCCAGCAGGATCGTGCCGCGATCGATGATGGCGATGCGATCGCACAACTCATCGGCTTCCTGCAGGTAGTGGGTCGTAAGCAGGACGGTGTGATCGGGCATCAGCGCGCGCACGATTTCGCGCAGCTTCACGGCCGAGGCGGGATCGAGCCCAATCGTCGGTTCATCGAGGAAGACGACCGGCGGGTTATGCAACAGCGCGCGCGCCAGATGCAGCCGCTGCTTCATGCCGCGCGAAAAGCCTTCGACCCGATCACCGGCGCGATCCGACAACGCAACCAGATCAAGCATCTCGTCGACACGTCCGGGGATGCGCTCACGCGGCATACCGTAGAGATGACCGAAGTACGTCAGGTTATCGCGTGCCGAGAGCTTGTTGTAGAGGCCGCGATCGCCACCGAGGACGACGCCGAGCCGGCGACGGACCTCGCGCTCCTCACGCACGACGTCGAACCCGGCGACATGCGCGCTGCCGCTGGTCGGGATGAGCAGCGTCGATAGCATTTTGATCGTGGTTGTCTTCCCCGCGCCGTTCGGCCCGAGCAGGCCGTAGATCGTGCCCGGTTCGACGGCGAGGCTGACTCCCTGCACCGCGACGAACTCGGACTTGCGCTGAAAGAGACGGCTTGACCGCTGAAAGGTGCGACGCAGATCGGTCGCTTCGATCGCCAGCATTAGCGGCCCCCGTTCGTCGTTTCAGCCGAACCGCTCATGGCATCGAGCAGCCGGCTCGCCTCTTCGACCGAGAGCGATCCGTCTGCCAGTGCATTCAGGATGGCGCGGCGGTGGTCGTCATCGAACAGATCCTCGGCGACCGGTTCGGCTGGCGGTTTGGGAGCGGTCATGGGGATCGGGATCGTCGGTTCCAGGTCTGGATGAGCCGATGATTCCGGCGGCGTGAACGTCTCCTTCGACCACTGGAGACGAATGTCGCCGCTGGTAGTGCGTAACGTGATCTCGGCGCGCTCGGGCGCGTCACTGGTGCTGCCGACCACGCGCTTGCCGTGTGGATTGCGCGGGCCACGTTGCGGAATGGTGACGAGCGGCAGATCGGTGTCGATCGAACCACGAGTGGTGGCCGCGTCAACCCGTGCCGGGAGCTCGCGCGGTACCGAGAGCGTCATATCGCCCGACGAGGCGGTCAGATCATAGGTCGCGATCGAGAGGGCCGTCGCGCAGATGATGTCGCCCGAGGCTGTCTCGATCAACGTCTTGCCCAGTCGGCCGCCGTGGATGATGACATCACCGCTGGCTTGTGCAACGGTGAGTTCCGGCACATCGCGCTCTGAGATACGCAGATCGCCCGAGGCGTTGGCGATAATGGCGTTGCCACGGCCCCGCTCGATTTTGGTATCGCCCTTGCCCGCGCGCACGGCCAGGTCGCCATTGACATTGTTGAGGACGCGATCACCGGAGCCGCTGTTGATGGTGACATCTCCGCTATAGGTTTCGACGCTCACGTCGCCGCGGCCGTTCGAAACCGTCAGCGTGCCGCTGCCGCCGTTTGCGTGGACATCACCGCTGTCGAGACGAAGATCGACACGACCACGGGCGTCGTGCAGCGTCATATCGCCGCGTTCGAGCTTGAGCGTGTAGATGAGGGGATGGAGCGGGAATTCCAGCTCGATCGTCCCGTCGTGTTTCCCGCCCGTACGGT
>CALAGB010000468.1 GCA_937891245.1 uncultured Thermomicrobiales bacterium
AATCTCGTCGCGCTGATCGAAGGCTCAACCCTTCTCTGGGCTCTCGGCATCAAGGAGATCGACCTCGCCGCGCAGTTCCGCGACGCCATCGCGCTCCTCTTCGATGGCTTGCGAGCGTGACAGGAGCGGCGGCTTGCCAAGATCGAGGTAGCGGCGGACGCTCATCCGGTTGCGGGCGTCGTCGGCCAGGCCGAGCAGTTGGAGCAGGTCTTCTTCGCCGGCACCGTCGCGCGCGCGATCGACGGCGAAGGTGTCACGCAGCGACTGTGGTGAGATCGGTCGCCCGATCTTCGCGTCATTCGCCACGCGCTCGACCAGTTTGTTCAACGACTGTGGCAGCATGTCGATGAGTACGCCGCTCGTTTCGTCGTCCCCACGAAGCGAGCGATAGATTTCGGTAAACTCACGCGTCCCGGCCAGACGCCGCTCGCGACCGCGATGGCGCGGATTCTCATAATAGACATAGACGACCGGTTGGTCGGGGTTCGAGAGGTCGATGTGATCATGACGTAGCTGCAGCACTTCGGCCCGAGCCAGCCCGAGCCGGAGCATTAGCCAGACAGCGGTATGCGCCCGCTTCCCGTCACGCTCAGCCGCCGCCAGCATCCGTTCCTGCTCGTCGGCGAAGAGCGGTCGCGGCGTCTTGAGCGGAATGTGCTCGGGATAGAACTCCTCGGTCGGGTCGTCCTCCAGCACGTGGATCTTTTCGATTAAGTACTTGAAGAGGCCGGAAACCGAGGTGAGGCGCCGCTTGCGTGTCGAGCGCGTCTTGCATTCGTCAAGAAAGAGCGCGATGTCACGCCGCAGAACCTGGCCGATCGGCTTGGGGCCAATCAACATCTCGAAGAGCGACAGGTCGTAGCTATACGAATTGACGGTATTCGCCGGATAACCGGACTGCTCCAGATAGCGGCGGTACCAGTAGCGAGCGACGTGGAGGCTGGAGCGGCTGGTGAGATCGGGCATAACGCCGACGTTACCACGCAAACGACCGTCGGCGCCCGTCTCAAACAGCGACGGCTGCACCGCCGGCCGGTGCCGCCCGCCTTCGGCATCTTCGCGCGAGAGTCGATCGTCCATTGCCGCCCCCACCGATCGGGCCGAACGTCGCCAATCCTACATGTAGGCTAGCGAACAGGTGTTCGTATGTCAAGCGGGCGAAGGAGATGACGGCAACCGGCGTGTCGCCCGACGTCGCAATCAGCTCCGGGCCTGACGATACTGATGCAGGGCGACCGCGAGCAAGGTGGCGACCGCGCGCGCATCTTCGCGGTCGTTGGCGTCGAAGGCGACGCCGGTCGCGCGGAAGAGCGCGTATTTGCCCATTTCACCACACGATGAACGGATCGGCACGATCAGCCGGTGCGGATAACGCCCGGTGAGCGTTTCGCTCGAAGCGACAAGCGACGTACCGCGTCGCTGACGCGCGGTCGCCCGGAGTGCCGCTTCGAAGCCAGGCTCACCGAGGGCGAATCCTCGCTCTCCCGGCACGATATCTTCGGCGTTCAAGTGAATCAGCGCGCCCGAGGCGCTGAACGTCTGGATGCTGAGGCGGAGCGCCGCCGGCAAGAGTTGGGCCGGTTCCTGGCCGGCGAGGAGCAGCGTCATCAATTGCGTCACCGCGCGCCAGCGGGCACGGGAGTCGGGCTCCTCACCCATCGGTCCCGGCGTACGGGCATCGAGCGGCGTCGGGGCCGGTACGAGCGGCTCGGTCGGGTCATCCGGCCCACGTTCCACGCCAACCACCGGCGGATCGAGGACAAGCTCGCCGGTCCGCACCAGATTTGGATTGGCCGCCGCCGGTTCATACGGAAGCTCCCCGGTTCGTGCCAGACCGCCACTGAGTCGGCCCGCCGCAGGCGGCGTCGGATCGGCCGTCCACCGGCCCGAGCCCCAGCTCGGCAAGGAAGCAAAGGCGCTCTGATTGCCACCGAGTCCACTCAGCACGGGGCTGGGCGCCTCCAGTGGGAACACCGTGCCAAGCGCGGCCTGCACAGCCGCGACGATCTCATCGAGACCGGCCGCCGCGCCAATTGACGCCTTTACCCGGCGAATCGCTTCGCGCCTGGTGTTCGTGGGGGAGACCAAATCAGACATCGCTGCTTCCTCATTCCCGTTTCCCGATAAACGGACCGTTCGCCTCGCCGTGATTGGCAATCGCTTCTCCGAATCGGAGTATGGCCGAGACCTGCGTACGTTCGCATAAGACCGAGGTTGTGGTTAAGTACCGTACGTTCGTACCGTGGTGAATGAGCGGCTCAGAGCGCGGCCCGCTGGCGCGAGGCGTACATCGCGGCATCCGCCTGAGCAACCAGTTCCGTCGGACGGCGGCCGTCTTCGGGAAACGAGGCAATGCCCCAGGAAATACACGGCAGCCGCGGATCGCCGCCCGCTGACGCGATCAGAGCATCAACGTGATGCATGAAGGCGGCCAACTCGTTTGCCGTGGCGTCGGGCCGCACGATCGAGAACTCGTCCCCACCGTAACGCGCGATGGAATCACCCGGCTCACTCGCCGCGAGCAGCAACCGCGCCAATCGCCGAATCACGGTGTCACCGCCGATGTGACCACGTGAATCGTTGATCGACTTGAAGCCATCGACATCGATAATCGCGACCGAAACGAAGCGACCCTCATGCGCGGCGCGTTCAACCTCCAACTCAAGCGTCCGGTAAAAGGCACGGTGATTGAGCAGCCCGGTCATCGAATCGAGTTCCGACTGCCGCTTGACCTGGCTGTGCAGTTCGGCCAGCTGTACCGCGCGGGCGACGTAGGCGGCGGTGACCTCCATCACCGTCTGGTCAGTACGCGAATAGGCGGCCGGACGCAGACTCTCGATATTCAAGACACCGATGCAGCCATCGTCCAGCAGCATCGGCACGGCCAATTCGGAGCGCACCTGCCGGCCGTCACCGGAGACATAGCGCGGATCGAGGCGCACATCCGGGATATTCTGCGTCTTGCCGTGCGTCGCGACCCAACCGATGACGCCTTGATCGGGACGGAGGACAGAGACAGTACCGCGTGATTGCGTATTGACCATCGTGATGAAGCGATCGTGTTCGCGCCGCCGGATGAAGATATCGACCAGCGACGTGGGGAATTCGGCCTCGATGATCGCCTTCAACCGGCGCAGGAAGCTACCAAGATCGATTAACTCACCGACCTCGTTACCGATGCGCATCAGCAAGCCGAAGGCGCGCGCCTCGGCACCGATCCAGCGATGCAGGTTCAGATCACTCGCCTGCACCGGCGGCAAGATGTCGACGGCGATCGTCCCATTACGGACGGCGCTTGCAAAGCGATGGATAAGCTCAGGATCGAACTGCGCCCCAGCCAACCCTTCCAGCGTGCTCAACGTCCGCTCGACCGTCCAGGGCGCCTGGTAGGCGCGACCGGTGACGAGCGTATCGAACGCTTCGGCGATCGTGACGATGCGCGCGCCAAGCGGAATCTGCTCACCGCGCAGCGCATCCGGATAGCCGCTGCCATCGAAGCGCTCATGGTGGTGACGGATGAGCGGTTCGGCGTGACCGAGACGAGGGAAGTTGCTGGCGATAGCCGCGCCGAATTCGGGATGGCGGCGAATCAGATCCCAGTCATCTTCCTGCAATGTGCCCGGTGTCTGGAGAACCCGATCGGGTACGCCCATTTTTCCCATGTCATGCAGCAGCCCGGCGATCTCGATCGTCTCGATCTCGTCCCGCGACAGACCGAGCAGTTCGGCCAGCGCACGGCTGTAGTCCGCCACATGCCGGGCGTGCTGGCGCGTAAAGACGTCGCGCGCATCGACGGCATCGGCCAGTGCGGTCGCGGCCGCCCGCAGCATCGAGGTGGACCGTTCGATCTGCTGGCAGCGCTCAATCGCGGACGCCGCTTGCTCCACCAGCAGGCGCACCAGTGCGAGACTCACGGCAGGCCCCGCCCGATCGGCGTCCCAGAAACAGCTGATCGCTCCGAGTGTCGCTCCTTGCCGGGAGGTGAGTGCGAAGAGATCGAAGAGCCAACTCGTCGGCCGGTGCGTACCGGCCATCTGAGATGGTTGGCAATTCCCATCGACCAGCGGAACCACACCCGACTTGCCGGCGATCAATAACGGCTGTTCACCGGACCCAAGGTGGAGCGCGACAACCTCGGCGCCCAACGTCTGAGCGAGAAGATCGGACACAAGTTGGTAGGTGGTCGCCGCATCCGACGCCTCATTCAGCGCACGCGCGAATTCGTGCAGACAGTCGAACCGCACCGGTTGATCGGCCAGGGCGGCCCAGGCGGTTAAGTGCGCCAGCGTCCCACGCAGATCACGCGTTTGCCCATCGGCCTGGCCGCGATACAGCCAGAGATCGGCCGGTGCTTCGTCCGCGCCGCTCAGGCGACAGACGGACCAGGTGTCGCTCGGGGTGAATGCCGACGCGGCGCACTCGCCCGGTTCGCTCAGCGCGCGTTGGACGATATGCGGGAAGGTGGCCGAGAAACCGGGCGAGACGTCATGCCGGAACCAGCCGCTCACGCTCGGCAACAACGGTTGATGCAGAACCAGCGCGCCGCCTTCGCCCATTTCCAGCCGGCTGATACGGCACAGGTGCTCGAGAAACGCGCACGAAGCCGCATCCGCTGCGCGGCTGGTAATGGGAGGATATCCGTTCAACGCATCGGGCGGCATCGTGCGTACTCTGTCCACTCTGACTTCGACATCACCGCGTGCCCCATTCCGGAGGCCGCAACGTACCGAGGATATTCATTGTTGCCATACCGGGACATAGGACTGCGGTTGGGAATTCCATCGTGAAGCGCGTCGTGAGAGGCGATTTGCGATGTTCTTCGCATGGCAGCGTGCGCCGGGAGCAGGCAAGATAGTGCGTATCGTGGAAGAGGGATCGATGCGCGCGAACGGGCTGCTGACAATCGAGCGATTACGCGCGCAGGCTGGGCGCTTTCCGCGCGCGCTCTGGTTGCTGTCCGGTGCCAACTTCGTCCTTTTCTGTGCGCGCGGCATGACGAT
>CALAGB010000469.1 GCA_937891245.1 uncultured Thermomicrobiales bacterium
GCGTACCGCCAGGTTTCGCTGCTGATGCGCCGCCCACCAGGACGTGAAGCGTATCCGGGCGACGTTTTCTACCTGCACTCGCGCCTGCTGGAGCGTTCATCGCGGATGAGCGACGCAGAAGGCGGCGGCAGCCTGACGGCGTTGCCGATCATTGAGACGCAAGGAAACGACGTTTCGGCTTACATCCCGACGAACGTGATTTCGATTACCGACGGTCAGATCTATCTGGAGAGCGACCTCTTCTACGCCGGTGTTCGCCCGGCCGTGAACGCGGGTCTTTCGGTCTCCCGCGTCGGCGGTGACGCACAGATTCGCGCCATGCGGCAGGTCGCCGGTCGTATGCGACTCGACCTCGCCCAGTTCCGCGAACTTGCCGCCTTCGCGCAGTTTGCGTCGGACCTCGATCCGGCAACGAAGCGTCAGATCGATCGTGGCCAGCGTTTGACCGAGATTCTGAAGCAGCCACAGTACCAGCCGATGCCGGTCGAAGAACAGGTTGCGGTCATCTGGGCATCAACGAACGGCATCATCGACGATGTGCCAGTGGAGCAGGTGCGTGAATTCGAAGCGCAGTATCTCGATTACCTGCGCACATCGAAGCCGGAACTGCTGGCGCGGATCGTCAAGGACGGACGACTCGGCGACGAGTTGATCGCCGACTTGCAATCCGCGTCGAACGATTTCAAGCGCAGCATCTGGTCCGCGGCTGCCAGCTAACGTGCCAGCGATAGAAGAGGGAGCAAGGCATGGCAACACCGCGTGAGATTCGGCGCCGTATCCGGAGCGTGCGCAACATCTCGCAGATCACGCGCGCGATGGAGATGGTCGCCGCCTCGAAGATGCGCCGGGCGCAGCAGCAGGTGGTCGCCACCCGACCGTACGCACAGCGCATCCGAGCCATGATCGGCGACCTGTCGGCGCTCGGCAAAGAAGAGCAGGCGCAGTTTCCATTGCTGGTGCATCGTCCAGTCAAGCGATCGATGCTCATTTTGATCACGGCCGACAAGGGGCTTTCCGGCTCGTTCAATACGAACGTCATTCGCCAGAGCATGCGCTTTATGACGAATGAACGGCCGGAAGGTGTCGAGAATATCGACATGATCGCGGTCGGACGGCGAGGGCGTGACTTCTATACGCGCTACGGCAAGACGCTGGTCGCCGACTTCCCGCAGAAGGGCGACGCGCCTTCGTTCGAATCGATTCGTCCGATGGTGCAGATCGCCGTGTCGGAGTTCATCAACGGGAATGTCGACGCGGTCTTCGTCGCCTATACGCGTTTCATCAATACTCTGCACCAGACGCCGGAGATTCAGCAGATTCTGCCGATCGAGGCGCCGGAAGGCAGCGGGGACATCACCGATTACATTTTTGAGCCGAGTCCCTCAGCCGTGCTCGAGGCGCTGCTACCTCGGTTCGTCGAAGTGCAGATTTACCAGGCGTTGCTGGAATCGATCGCCAGTCAGTTCAGCGCCCAGATGGTGGCGATGCGCAACGCGACCGATAACGCACACGATTTGGTGAGGGACCTGACGCTCTCGTATAACCGGGTGCGACAGGCGCAGATTACCCGTGAGGTATCGGAAATCGCGGCCGGTGCGGCGGCGATGTCGCGGCGATAGCTTGGTCGAACGTTTTCGAGCTCGCGTGGAGTCGAGAGGATAACCGCAATGGCAGTCGGAAAAATCGTTCAAATTCAGGGCGTCGTGGTCGACGTGGAGTTTCCGGCTGAGGGACTCCCGGAGATCTACAACGCGCTTGAAGTGCAGATAGAAGGCTCGGATAAGCCGCTCATCTGCGAAGTGCAGCAGCACCTCGGCAACGACTGGGTGCGCGCCGTCGCCATGTCGACGACCGACGGTCTCCGTCGTGGTGCCGAAGCGGTCGACACCGGTGGACCAATCATGGTTCCGGTCGGCCCGGCGACCCTCGGCCGTATCTTCAATGTCGTCGGCGAGCCGGTCGATAACGCCGGTCCGGTTGACACCGATATCGAATATCCGATCCACCGCCTCGCGCCATCGTTCGAAGAGCAGTCGACCACCGTCAGCGTCTTCGAAACGGGCGTCAAGGTGATCGACCTGATTGCCCCGTTCACCCAGGGTGGTAAGACGGGCGTCTTCGGCGGCGCCGGGGTCGGCAAGACCGTCATCATCATGGAACTGATCCGAAACATCGCCGCCGAGCACGGCGGCTACTCGGTCTTCTGTGGCGTGGGCGAGCGCTCGCGTGAAGGAACCCAGCTCTGGGGCGAAATGCACGAGTCGGGCGTTGTCGACAAGACGGTGCTCGTCTACGGCCAGATGAACGAGCCGCCGGGAGCGCGCCTGCGCGTCGGCTTGACCGGACTGACGATGGCGGAGTATTTCCGCGACGAAGGCCGTGATGTGCTCCTCTTCATCGATAACATCTTCCGCTTCGTGCAGGCCGGTTCGGAAGTATCGGCGCTGCTCGGCCGTATGCCGAGCGCCGTCGGTTACCAGCCGACCCTCGGTTCCGAGATGGGCCAGCTGCAGGAGCGAATTACCTCGACGCAAAAGGGGTCGATTACCTCGGTGCAGGCGGTCTACGTGCCGGCTGACGACTACACCGACCCGGCTCCGGCGACCACGTTCGCGCACCTCGACGCTACGATCTCGCTGGAGCGTTCGATCGCTGACCAGGGGCTCTACCCGGCCGTCGATCCGCTCGCGTCGACCTCTCGTATTCTCGACCCGCAGATCGTGGGTGAAGAGCACTACAACGTCGCTCGTGAAGTGCAGCGAATCCTTCAGCGCTATCGTGACCTGCAGGACATCATCAACATTCTCGGTATCGAGGAGTTGAGCGACGACGACAAGCTGACAGTGGCTCGTGCTCGTAAGATCCAGCGTTTCCTGACCCAACCGTTCTTCGTCGCTGAGGCGTTCACCGGCTCGCCGGGCCGTTACGTTGACCGCGCGGAGACGGTGCGCGGCTTCCGCGAGATTCTTGACGGCAAGCATGACAGCCTGCCGGAGCAGGCGTTCTACATGGTCGGCAGCATCGATGAGGCCGTGGAGAACGCGCAAAAGATGGCTGCGCAGGTCTAGCACCAATCAAGGCGACAGGCGACTGAGGGAGAAGCATGGCGAAGCTGAACGTCGAGGTTGTGACAGGAGAACGGATCGTCTTCCAAGAGGACGATGTCGACATGGTGATCGCGCCCGGCGCGGACGGCACACTCGGGATTCTCCCTCGACACGCGCCGCTCATTTCGACGCTGGCGCTTGGTGAGATGCGGGTGAAGAAAGGCGGCCAGGAAGAGTCGCTGTTCATAGCCGGCGGTTTCATCGAAGTCGCGCACGATACGGTGCGCGTGCTGGCCGATACGGCCGAACGCTCCGAGGAGATCGATCTGGCGCGGGCACAGGCCGCGCGTGATCGGGCCGAGGCGCGTGTCGCGAGCCGCGCGTCGGAAATCGATTTGCTGCGCGCCGAAATCGCGCTCCGGCGTTCGCTGGTGCGGCTCCGCGTCGGCCAGCGGACTCGCGGCCGCGCGACATCGGGCCGGCCGGGAGGCGATCGTTCCTGATCGCGATGTGCCGGTCTGTCAATTAACGCGTACGTCCAAACGGAAGATGGCCCACGCCATCTTCCGTTTTCGTTTATGCTTGAGCGTGGGGAACAGCCTCCGCGGGGGCATGTCACGCACGATGATCCACGTGTTTGCCAGGGGCAGACGAACTGCCTTCCTACGAGAGTGCGCACCGCGAGCATGCGTAGAGAGACGGCGTCGATTGAAGGGACAAAGGGGATGCAGGTCGCTGTTGATGCCAAGACGATCGTTCTGAGCGGTGGCACGAGGCTCGTGGGCCGGGTCGGTATCGACGGGGCCAAGAACGCGACGTTGCCGGCGATGGCGGCGGCATTGTTGACCGATGAGGAATGCCTGCTGGAGAACGTTCCGGTTCTCGAAGACGTACTGGTCATGGTCGATTTGTTACGTGGCCTCGGCGCCGATGTCGACTTCGATCAGGACAATCACCGGATTCGTATCTGTGCGCGGGATGTCTCGGAGTTTGACGCACCGGCACACCTGGTCGAAAAGATGCGCGCCTCGTTCCTGGTCAGTGGACCGTTGCTCTCGCGCTTCGGGCGGGCCGGCTCATCGGCCCCGGGCGGCTGCAAGCTCGGCACCCGTCCGGTCGATGTCGATCTGCGTGGCTTCCGACAGATGGGCGCGCAGATCGAGCAGGACGACAACGGCTATCGCATGACTGCGAACCGGCTCTACGGCTCCGAACTGTACATGGATTACCCCAGCCACACCGGCACCGAGAATCTGCTGATGGCGGCGACCCTGGCCCGTGGCACGACAACGATCGTGAACGCCGCCTCCGAGCCGGAAATCGCCTTTATCGGCTCATTGCTGGAGGACATGGGCGCGCGCATTAAGGGTGTCGGCACGCCTCATATTCGGGTTCACGGTGTCGACCGGCTGCGCGGCTATCGCGTCGCCATCCTGCCTGATCGGATCGAGGCGGGGACGATTGCCATCGGCGCGGCGATCACCGACGGCGAGGTGATTCTCGAGCACGTGTCGGAGAACGACATGCTGCCGCTCACCTCGAAGCTCCGTGAGGCGGGCACCGAGGTCTGGTGGAGCGCCGATTCGATGATGGTACGTGGCCGCGGAATGCTCACCGCGACCGAGATCCAGGCGTTACCGTTCCCCGGCTTCCCAACTGATCTTCAAGCCGCTTTTGCCGTCCTGATGACCCAGGCGCACGGCAGCAGCCGCGTGTATGAGCGCGTCTTCAATGATCGTTTGCGCTACAGCGAGGAGCTGCGGCTGATGGGTGCCGAGATTGACGTGATCGACCGGCAGCAGGCGATTATCACTGGTCCGACGCACCTGCACGGCGCCGAGGTTCAGGCGCTCGACATTCGCAGCGGCGCCTGCCTGGTGCTGGCGGGACTGGTGGCGGAAGGCGAAACGCACATCAGCGAGATCCAGCATCTCCGACGTGGCTACGAGGATATTGTGGGCAAGCTTGCCTCGCTCGGAGCGCAAGTCTCATATCTCGAAGCGGTCTGATCGCCGGATTGTCAGGGGTTGTGCCAGTTCAGGCGCGGAAATTCCCTTTGACAACGCCGCCCTCTGGTCCATACTATTGGTCGATGGGACCCGACGGTTTCCCGATCGAACCAGCCAGCAACGAGGGTGAAGTGTGCAACTAACAGGTCTCCCATCGGTTCGCGGACGTATCATTCCGGCCATTGCCATCGCGCTCGTTGCCGGTCTGCTCGCCCTTCTCGCCTGGACGCTGCTCGGCCCAAAGTCAGCTGAGGTCGCGCAAAACGGCCGCGTCAACGCGCCAGGAGTATTCATCCCGTTCACCAACCGAACGGCACCCGACTTCACGGTGACCGATTTCACGACCGGTAAAAAGGTGTCGCTCAAAGATTTTCGAGGGAAGACGGTTATCCTCAACTTCTGGGCGTCGTGGTGCCAACCGTGTCAAACCGAGGCCCCGCTGCTCTCTGACTACGAAGCCAACGACGCACCATCCAATGTGGTTGTCCTCGGTATCGCGGCCTGGGACGCGACCAACGATTCGAAGACGTTTATCCAGCAATACAACCTCAATTATTTGAACGGGCCTGATGCGAACGGACACATCGCGATCGACTACGGCGTGGCCGGCGTGCCCGAGACGTTCGTGGTCGGTCCGGACGGCACCCTTGAAGGGAAGTTCCCGGGCGCCGTGCAATCCGTTCAGCAGATTCATGCGGCGCTGGAGTCGATCAGCGGTGGCTGATGCGGCCAGCCTGAGCCTCGTCGCCGCCTTCGGGGCGGGCGTCATCTCGTTTGTCTCGCCCTGCGTCGCACCGGTCGTACCAGGCTATCTTTCCCTCATCTCCGGCATCACCGTCGATGGTAAGAGCCAGAGCGTCGAAGCGAGTAAGCGATTGCTTTTCGCCAGCCTTGTCTTCGTGGCCGGATTCACGCTCGTCTTCGTCGTGCTCGGCGTGACGGCCGGCAGCTTCGGCAACCTGCTCCAGCAGAACCGACTGCTCATGAACCGGCTGGCCGGCGCCTTCATGATTCTGGCCGGCTGCTTCGTGATGGGGCTCTTCCAGCTGCCGGTGTTGCTGCGCGAACGGCGTTTCCACCCAAACTACAGTCGGTCGCTGACGCGCTCGGAGACGCTGTTGCTCGGGATGGCCTTCGGCTTCGGCTGGACGCCGTGCATCGGGCCGCTGCTGGTGACGATCCTCGTTTACGCCAGCGCCTCGGATACGGCGGCGCGCGGCACGCTGCTGCTACTCAGCTATTCGCTCGGGCTCGGACTGCCGTTCATTATCATCGGCGTCGGCGTGGGACGGCTCCTCGGTGCGCTGCGCTGGATCACGCGGCACTATCAGGTGATCTCGATCGTCAGTGGGGCGACGCTGGTGCTCACCGGCGTCCTCTTTCTGACCAACCGGTTCTTCTATTTGAATGTGATGAGCCAGCGGCTCTTCGATAACGTTGTACAGCCGTTACTCTTCTTGCGGCTTTGACGGAGT
Organism: uncultured Thermomicrobiales bacterium; assembly: GCA_937891245.1. GTDB lineage: Bacteria > Chloroflexota > Chloroflexia > Thermomicrobiales > Thermomicrobiaceae > CALAGB01. The sequence goes on from CALAGB010000469.1 coordinate 6,532, forward strand.
TTTCCCGACCTTCGCGTTTCGCGGCAATTTGTTAGAGTACGAGGAGTGCGGACGCGGGTAGCGTGTGATTGGACAGGTGATGGACGTTCCTGCCATAGCACGGTTGTTGCTGCGTTTGGCACACGCCATCGCCGCGGTTCTCTGGCTCGGCGGAGGTGCGTATTATGTACTGGCGCTTCGTCCGGCCTTGCGCAACGCCGATCCAGCGGTACAGGCAGCCGGCCGTGAGGCGCAACGCGAGTTTGGCGAGTGGGCCTCGGTCGCGACGCTCATTTTGATCGTGACCGGCGTCATCTTGACGTTCGACCGGTTGACCGATGGCCAGGGGAGCACAGGATACGTTATTCTACTCGCCATAAAGATCGTCGCGGCGTTGACGGCGTTCGGACTCACAGGGATGTTCATCGGACGCAGTCGCCGGCGACGCGGAGCGGGCAAGGCGAAGATCAACCGCACCTGGCTTGTACTGGCACTGGGAACGGTCGCGTTCGTTATCGGGGTGACACTCTCCGCCGTTTATCCAACCGGCATAGGGCAGCGTTAGGAAGACCGGATTCCGTCGTGTACCGCGCGAACATGGGAGGGAACTTGTGACTGGAACGGTGACGACCAGTTCGGCAGGAGCCAAACGGGCACCCTGGCTCAATCCGAAGCTGATCGTGGTTGCCGTAGTGATTTTCGCCGCGATCGGTTATCTGATCTACAACGCGGTGGAAAGCTCGGCGGCATCGTATTTCGTGACCGTCGGTGAGCTGGATGCGAAGGCCGCCACTATGGATGGACAGCATGTCCAGGTTGGCGGCGATGTCCAGCCCGGATCGATCGTCAAGGGGAATCCCGGCGACCCGATTTCGTTCGTTCTGACCGATGGCACCAAGTCGATGCCGGTCTCATACAGTGGCGTGTTGCCGGATATCTTCTCCGATAAGGTCCAGGTGGTTGTTGAGGGGACGTATCACGCGAATGGGACGTTCGCGGCAACGACGTTGCTGACGAAGTGCCCGTCGAAGTTTAGCGCGGCAACCACGACAAGCGGTTAGAGAGGATCTGCGGTGGCTCAGCTTGGTTCCGGAGCGCTGATTGTCGCGTTTGCGCTGGCCCTCTATGGAATCGCCGTCTCGGTCATCGGTGCCCGGCGGCATGCCACGGAGTTGATCAACAGCGGACTGCGCGCGGTCTGGGGTGTGACCGCGCTCATCATCGTCGCGGTTGCGGCGTTGGCGACCGCGTTCCTTACGCACAATTTTCAACTCGCCTACGTCGCCGGGCGGTCGAGCCGCGACATGCCGCTCCATTACGTGCTGGCGGCCTTCTACGGCGGCCAGGAGGGGAGCCTTCTCTACTGGTCGATGATCGCCGGCATTCTCTCGTCGATCGCGATCTTCCTTCATCGCAAGCGCGATCGTGACCTGATCCCGTATGTCGCGGCGACGGTTCTTTCGACCGAAGTCTTCTTCCTCTTCATGCTGGTCTTCATCAGCAGCCCGTTCACATTGCTGCCAGTTGCTCCGGTCGATGGTGCGGGACTCAACCCGCTGCTGCGCGACCCTGGCATGATGATGCACCCACCGTTCCTGCTCGGCGGTTTCGCCAGCTTCACTGTGCCATTTGGGTTCGCCATGTCGGCCATGATTACCGGCCGGCTCGGCGACGGCTGGATTCGCGCCATTCGCCGGTGGGCGCTCGTTGCCTGGGGCATCCTCGGGATCGGCCTCCTGCTTGGCGCGTGGTGGGCCTACCACGTTCTGGGTTGGGGCGGCTACTGGGGCTGGGATCCGGTCGAGAATGTCGCCTTGTTGCCGTGGCTGGTTGCCACTGCCTTCATCCATTCGATCATCGTGCAAGAGCGACGCGGCATGCTGAAGGTTTGGAACATGTCGCTGATCGTCGGCGGCTACATCCTGGCCGTCTTCGCGACCTTCACCGTCCGTAGCGGTCTGATTCAGTCAGTTCATACCTTCGCGACCTCGTCGATCGGCACCTACTTCCTCAGCTACCTGGCGATCGTCATCGTCGTCTCAATCGGGCTGCTGGCGTATCGCGTCAAGGGGCTGCGGGCTGAACGGGCGATCGAATCGGTCGTCTCACGTGAATCCGGTTTCTTGCTGAATAACCTGCTCTTCACGGCGCTGGCGTTTGCGATCTTCTGGGGCACCATTTTCCCGCTTTTCAGCGAAGTCTTTGGTAGCACCAAGCTGACGGTCGGACCACCCTTCTACAATCAGGTGGCCGGCCCGATTATGCTGGCGCGGCTCATCCTGATGGGCGTGGGGCCGCTGCTCGCCTGGCGCCATACGTCGTGGCGACCGCTACTTCGCAGCATGCGCTGGTCGCTGATGGCCGCCGCTGTCGCGTTGGTGATCTTCGGGGTCGTGCTCCGCAACACGTTGCCGGTCATCGCGCTGGCAGCCGTCGTGTTCACCGTGGGGACGATCATCGCTGAGTATGTGCGCGGCGCCCGAGTTCGGCATCGCTCAATCGGTGAGAGCTATGTCACGGCGATTCCGAGCCTACTGCGCAAGAATAACCGTCGGTACGGCGGATATATCGTTCACCTGGCGATGGCGGTGCTTGCCATCGGCATCATCGGTACGCATTTCTTCCAGACCGAACGCCAATTCACGATGAAGCCCGGCGATTCGGCGACGATTAGTAACTACACGATTACCTACAACGGCCTGCGCGACACGACCACCAAGGAAGGCGACGTAGTCGCGGCGCTGCTCGATGTCTCGCAGAACGGTAAACTCAAGACGCAGATCGAGAGCAAGCGTTTCTTTTATACCGGCTACGAAAATCAGCCGACGGCGCGCATGGGGATCAAGTCGGTCGGATTGAATGACATCTATGTCGTACTCGATCGCTGGGAGAACGACCAAACGGCGAGTATTCGCGTCTACATCAATCCGTTGGCGAACTGGATCTGGTGGGGCGGGTACGTCTTCGTGTTCGGCCTCTTCACGCTCCTCTGGCCGGCCGCACGCCCGGAAAGACAGCGGGTGCGCAGTACGGTGAAGAAAGCGGCATTAAGTGAAGCGTAGCCTGTTTGCCATCGTACTGAGTCTGTCGCTCCTCCTGTTGATCGGCGGTACAGCGGGCGCGACGGACGAAGCGCTCTCCGCCGAGGCGCTCTCGATTGCCAACTCGCTCAACTGTCCGGTCTGCACCGGCGAGAGCGTGCGCGATTCGAGCTCGCAGTTGGCGCATGACATGCGCGAGCTGATCCAGCAGAAGCTCGATCAGGGGCAGTCGCGGAAACAGATCATGGATTACTTCGTCGGGGCCTACGGGGTCACGATT
>CALAGB010000470.1 GCA_937891245.1 uncultured Thermomicrobiales bacterium
CCCGGTCACGCTGCTGATCATTTTCCTGCTGCTGTACCTGAACTTCCGCTCGATCGCCGAAACCCTGATCGTCATGCTGTCGTTGCCGTTCGCGCTGGTCGGCGGCCTGTGGCTGATGTGGTGGCTCGGTTTCAACCTGTCGGTCGCGGTCGCCGTCGGATTCATCGCGCTCGCGGGCGTCGCCGCCGAGACCGGTGTCGTCATGCTGATCTATCTCAATCAGGCGTTCGAGGAGGTCAAGCTTCAATGCACGCTGAAGAACCGGAAGGTTTCCCGTCGCGACCTTTACGACGCGATCATGGAAGGCGCGGTCGAGCGGGTGCGTCCCAAGATGATGACCGTTGTCGCCATTATGGCGGGCCTGCTGCCGATCATGTGGAGCACCGGGACCGGTTCGGAAATCATGCAACGGATCGCGGTGCCGATGATCGGCGGCATGATTTCATCGACCTTGCTGACGTTGGTCGTGATCCCAGCGATCTTCGGCCTCGTCAAAGGCATCGGACTGTCCAACGGGGAGGTCCAAGAGCGGTCCGCAACGATAACGGCTTCTACGATGACTGCGCCACCGCGCGTTGCCGAACCAACTGAATGAGGCGAGCCATGATGAATGGAATGGATGGAATGTCGGCAATGATGACGGGGATGGGCCTCGTCTGGCTGTTGGTGGTCGTCGTGCTCGTGTTATCCGCGGCCGCACTCGTCAAGTACCTGTTCTTCGGATCAAAGGGAGATCGGCGATGAAACGAGATTTGATCATCGTGTTGTTGACTGTCGGCTTCATGACGCCGTCTTTGGCTCAGTCGGGAGACGTTACTCGCGGTCAACAGGACTTCCGGGCTTGCGTTGCATGCCATTCGCTCGAACCCGATCGCAACATGACAGGCCCCAGCCTGGCCGGGCTTTGGGGGCGGAAGGCGGGTACGTTGCCGAGTTTTGATCGCTATTCCGACGCGCTGAAGTCGTCCGGAATCCTCTGGAACGACCAGACGCTCGATCAGTGGCTGACCGATCCGGAGCGCATGGTCCCGGACAACGCCATGCCGTTCGAGGGCATCAAGAATACCGGTGCGCGTGCCGACCTATTGGCGTTCCTCAAACAGGCAACGAATCCGGGAGCCGCGCCGAAACAAACGGACCAAGCACAGATGAAAGGGATGGGCGGCATGATGGGAGGCGGTCACGATCCCAATCTCAAGAAGATCGAACCCGCCCAGCAGGTGAAGGCGGTCACCTATTGCCGGGACACGTATCGAGTGACGACGGCGGATGGGAAGACGCGCGCATTCTGGGAACGCAATTTGCGCTTCAAGACGGATTCCGGCAAGGACGGACCCGAAGCAGGCACCCCCGCCATCATGCCCGCAGGCATGATGGGTGATCGTGCATCAGTAATCTTTGCTTCGCCCGACGAGATCGGCCGAACCATCAAAACCCAATGTTAGAAGCAGCAGATCAGGAATCCTGTTCGATGCAACTCCAATCAACGATTACCTGTCCGAAATGCGGACATTGGAGTGTCGAAACCATGCCGATCGATGCATGTCAGTTCTTCTACGACTGCAAGGGGTGTGGTGAGCGGCTGAAGCCGAATGCGGGCGATTGCTGTGTATTCTGCTCATACGGATCGGTGCGCTGTCCGCCGCTCCAGGCAGGGGATGGTTGTGCGTGCAGTTGATGCGCCACATCGAACGTGAGGCCTGAAGGTCGTTTCGGTCTTCAATGGACGTCGTGTGGTGACAAGGCTTCGATAATCCTGCACTCGGCGACCGTACCGCGATGGCAACGGTCGATCATACTATTCAGTTCACGCCGCAATGCCTGCAAATCTGCGATTTTGCGCTCGACCTCGGTCAGATGTTGTCTGGCGATCGCGTCGATGGCCTCGCAAGATCTGTCTTGATCGTCCGATAAATCTAGGAGGACTCGAATTTGTTCGAGTGAGAAACCGAGATCGCGCGAGCGGCGGACGAAAGTGAGGCGGTTGAGGTGTTCGGGTCCGTAGGTACGATAGTTTCCGGCGGTTCGGCCTGGCTCGACGAGGAGCCCGATCCGCTCATAGTAGCGAATGGTCTCGGCCTTCGTGCCTGTCAGCTGTCCGAGTTCGCCGATCGTGAGGTTGCGGTTCTGCATGCCTTGACCCTGTAGTCGCTACAGGGTGCATATGGGAGGTCGCGATGGGATTGTCGAGGTGATCATATGGCGACGCTGAGTCCATATAAACTGCGCGTCGAGGGGATGGATTGCGCCGCCTGCGCCCTCAAGATCGAGAGCGCCATGCAGCGGCTGCCGGGCGTCAGCGATGTCAATGTCAACTACACGTCAGGCACGCTGGCTTTGCGGCTCGACCTGGACCGCACTCCGGAGCAGGCCATTGAGGACAAGGTCAAGGCACTCGGCTACGTGCCGATCGGAGCGGTGGCTGTGGAAGCCAAGTCTCCGCACCGGCGGGAGCGACAGCCGTGGTGGCGTGGGAACAAAGGTAGGCTGGTTCTCGGTACGGGCGGATTGTTGCTGCTGGCATTCGTGTTCGCCCGTTTCATCCCGGATTGGGAGCGTTGGTTCTACTCGGGGGCGGCGCTTGTCAGCGTCGTCCCGTTTGCCCGACGCGCGGTTTCCGGAATCCTGTCCGGTTCTCCGTTCAGCATCGAGACCTTGATGACGGTCGCCGCGCTCGGCGCACTTGCCATCGGTGAACCAGAAGAGGCCGCGGTCGCCATCTTTCTGTTTGCGGTCGGTGAGCTTCTGGAGACGGTCGCGGCCGGTCGTGCGCGGGCGGGGATCGAGGCATTGATTGATCTGGTGCCGCGCACCGCCCGGCGTCAACGCGGTGCATCTGACGATGTCGAAGAGGTCCAGGTTGACGATCTTGCCATCGGCGACGTGGTCGTGGTTCGCCCGGGTGATCGCATTCCTTCGGACGGCAAGGTAGCGGTCGGTTCTTCGGAGGTGAACGAGGCTCCGGTGACGGGAGAATCGATGCCAGTCCTGAAGGAGGTGGGTTCAGCGGTTTACGCAGGCAGCGTCAATGCGAATGGGGAGTTGCACGTCGAGATCACACGTGTCGCGAGCGACAACACGATCGCGCGCATCATCCATCTCGTCGAGGAAGCGCAGGAATCCAAGGCGCCAATGGCACGAATGATCGATCGCTTCAGTCGCTGGTATACGCCCGCGGCGATGGTCGTGGCGCTGCTAATCATCTTGATTCCGCCGCTCGTTCTCGGCGGCGATTGGATGACATGGATCTATCGCGGCCTCGCCACGCTGCTCATCGCCTGTCCGTGCGCCTTGGTGATCTCCACCCCGGCCGCGATTGCATCTGGCCTTGCCGCGGGTGCCAGACATGGATTGCTGATCAAGGGCGGCGCCGCGCTGGAGACGCTCGGCAAGGTTCGGACGGTCGCCTTCGACAAGACCGGTACACTGACGCGAGGCCATCCGCGTGTGACCAACGTAATCCCAGTCGTTGGCGACGAAAGCTCCATGCTCGCCAGGGCTGCGGCCGTCGAACGAGGCACCAGTCATCCGCTTGGATTTGCGATTGTGGAAGAGGCGAAAGAACGTGGACTGACGCTTCCCGTCACCTTTGGCGGAAGTATCGCAGTTCCCGGAAAAGCGGTGACCGCGCGTCTCAAGGATGGATTCGTGTCGGTCGGCTCGCCGCGTCATGCCACGGCCATGACCAGTATCGAGTCCAGATTAGACGACAAGATCGCTGCGTTGGAGACAGAAGGGAAGACGGTAGTTGTGCTGCTGTCCGGCCAAACGGTCGAAGGCGTGATCGCGTTGCGCGACGAACCTCGAAGGGACGCGGCCGAAGGCGTGAAGCGACTGATCGATCGCGGGATCGAGACCGTGATGTTGACGGGCGACAACGGCCGTGCGGCCAACGCTATCGCCGCTCTGTTGGGCCTCGACGCGCGTGCCGAGCTTCTGCCTGAAGCCAAGCTCGCAGAGATTGGGCGTCTCAAGAGCAATGGTCCGGTTGCGATGGTGGGTGATGGCATCAACGATGCGCCAGCGCTTGCGATGGCATCGGTCGGGATCGGCATGGGAGGTGGAACAGATGTGGCGTTGGAAACGGCCGATGCGGTCCTGCTCCATGAACGCGTGACGGGAGTTGCCGACCTCATCGCCTTGGCGCGGGCGACCCTTCGCAACATCTGGCAGAACATCGCGATTGCGCTCGGTATGAAGTCAATATTCCTGACTACGACGCTCATTGGCGCGACTACCTTGTGGATGGCCATTCTCGCCGACACCGGGGCTACCATCCTTGTTACTGCCAATGCGCTGCGCCTACTGAACCATCGATCGTAAAGTGGCCTGCCCCGCATGCTGTACAGCGATGATAGCTACTGGAATTCATGAACGCACCTCAATACGTTCCACCTTGTTTGGTTGACGAGATTCATACCAACCGCGCGATATCTGCACGATCTTCACGACCGAGAGCATCACAGGCACCTCAACGAGGACACCGACGACCGTGGCGAGGGCCGCTCCGGAATTCACCCCGAATAGGCTGATGGCAGCGGCCACCGCCAATTCAAAGAAATTGCTGGCGCCGATGAGAGCCGCGGGCGCGGCCACGCACCATGCCACTCCGAACCGCCGACTGAGCAGATAGG
>CALAGB010000471.1 GCA_937891245.1 uncultured Thermomicrobiales bacterium
CACGGCACACTGGCAGGCAATCCTGCCGAAAGGGGGGAGATATGTCTTCCGAGTTTGAGCGACAGACCGAGCAGCCATCCGGCTGGACATTGCGGGACGTCACACGCCGCCAAGTACTGCAACTGATGGCGGCCGGCGCCAGCGCCGGGACACTCGCTGCCTTCCTCGCCGCCTGCGGCAGCAGCAACGACAGCACGCCAACGACCTCCGGCGGCGACAGCGGCTCGAGCAGCACCGCCGCCAGTGGAAGCGGCGGCACGGGTGCGAGCACGGCCACCAGCGCCAGCTCCGGCGACGCTACGCCGGCCGCCGCGGCCTCCGCCGCGTCGACCGCGGCTGGCGGCAACAACACGGCCGAACCGACCGGCGAAGCCACGATCGCCCAGGGGCCGGAGATCACCAATCTCGACGCCTCCATGGAAACCGGTGTCCTTACCTTCAACGTCGCGGTGCATATGATGGAACCGCTCCTCCTGGCAGGTGACGATCTCCAACCACACCCTCATCTCGCCGAAAAGATCGAGCTACCCGATCCGAATACGATTCACCTCACGCTGCGCGACGGCGTTACTTTCCATAACGGCGATCCACTGACTGTCGATGACGTCGTCTTCACCCTGCAGCGTGTCAGCGGGCCAGATACCAAATCGAAGCACGCGCCATATACCAAGAGCGTCGCCTCGGTCACTGTGCTTGACGACAAAACTATCGAGGTGAAGTTGACCAAGCCGGATGTCACCTTCCCCGGCCGTCTCGCGCTCATTCCGATCGTGCCGAAGAAGGAAGTTGAATCGAAAGGCGACGAAGGCTTCGACGCCAGTCCGGTCGGCACCGGCCCCTACAAGTTCGTCAGCTGGAAGCGTGGCGATCGTGTCACGATGGAGGCGACCGACAATTACTGGGGCGGTAACCCGAAGATCAAAACGCTTGTCTGGCGCGGTATTCCCGAGGATTCGACGCGCGTCGCCGAAATGCAGACCGGTGGGCTGGATATCGCGGTCAACCTCCCAACCCAATCGGTGCCGCAACTCAAAGAATCGGACAAGGTCGAAGTCGTTACGGCGAACAGCTTGCGCACCCTCTTCGTGATTCTCAACACGCACAAGCCGCCATTCGATGACGTGCGCATGCGCCAGGCGGTCAACTACGCCATCGACAAGTCGCTGATCGTCGAAGGCGTGCTCGACGGCTTTGGTCGCGCTGTCAGCGAGCCGTTCGGGCCGGAAGTCTTCGGCTACAACAAGGATCTCGAGGGCTTCTACGATTACGACCCGGACAAAGCGAAAGCGCTCATGAAGGAAGCCGGCTTCGAGAAGGGGACCGAGGTCAAGTTCTTTGGTGCCACCGGCCGCTACTTGAAGGATAAGGAAGTCGAGGAAAACATCGTCGCGCAGCTCGGTGAGGTCGGGATCAAGGTCAATCTTACGACGCTCGAGTTTCAGGCGTTCTTCGACAACTACATCACCAAAGTTAATGACGATATGCAGATGGGCTTCTGGAGCAACGCCAACAACACGGCTGACGCCGACTACGGCCTGGCGCTGAACGTCAGCTCCAAGGGGCGCGGACTCTACTGGAGCGACCCGGCGATCGATCAGGCGATCGAAGATGCCCGGCAGGAGGTCGATACCGATAAGCGCACCCAGATGTATCACGACATGGTCGACAAGATCGTGAAGGCGGCGCCCTGGATCTTCCTCTACAACCAGCTCGACATCTACGGCAAGTCGAAGCGGCTGGAGAACTGGACACCGCGCTCGAACGAGATCATCTACCTGTTCAACGCGTCGCTCAAGAGCTGAGGAGCACCTGATGCAGCGCTATATCATTCGGCGTCTGCTGCACAGCATTCTGGTGCTCTTCGGAGTCACCCTGGTGACCTTCATGCTGGTGCGACTGACCGGAGATCCGGCTGCCGCCATGCTCGGCCCCGAGGCGACGCCGCAGGATATCGCCGCTCTGCGCGTACGCATGGGGCTCGACGACCCGCTCTTCGTGCAATACGGGCGGTACATCGAGCAGTTGGCGCATGGAGACTTCGGGACATCCTTTCTCTACGGGCAGCCGGCCCTCGGCCTCGTGCTCGAACGGCTGCCCGCCACCTTCGAGCTGACGCTCGCGGCGCTCTTCATCAATCTCGCCGTTTCGTTTCCGCTCGGCATCGTCTCGGCAGTCAAACGCGATAGCATCGTTGACCGGCTGAGTGCCATCTTCGTGTTCGGCAGCCAGGCGATGCCGGTCTTCTGGTCGGGTATCCTCGGCATCATGATCTTCGCCATCGTGCTTGGCTGGTTGCCGGCCTCCGGGCGCGGCGGCATCAAATACTTACTCATGCCCGGCATCGTGCTCGGCATCCATTCGGCCGCCTATCAGACGCGCCTGCTCCGCTCCTCGATGCTCGATGTGCTCGGGCAAGATTTCGTGCGCACCGCGAGGGCCAAGGGAATTCGCGAATTCTGGGTCATCGTACGGCACGGCTTCCGCAACGCGCTCATACCGGTCATCACGGCGACCGGCGTGCAGTTCGCGGCGCTGATGGGCGGCGCGGTCATCACCGAAACGGTCTTCGACTGGCCGGGCGTCGGACGACTCGCGGTGCAGGCGATCAACAATCGCGACATTCCGCTGGTTATGGCGACCACCTTCGTCTTTGCCGTGATCATCTTGACCGTCAACCTGCTGGTCGACCTGTCGTACGGGGTCGTCGACCCGCGTGTTCGTCTCGATTGAGAGGAGAGCGGCATGCACGCGAGCGACCAGCTCGACTCGAACGAACGTACACAAGTCGACAGCAGTCGTGTCAACTCGCCGCTGGCGATCCGCGAACGATCGAGCGCTTGGCGCCGGCTCTTGCGCGATTCCAAAGCGATCGCCGGTGGCATTATCCTGCTGATACTCATCGCCGCCTCGGTCGGCGCGCCGTTGCTGACCAACTATGCGCCCGAGAAGCAGGATATCCGCAATAAGCTGCAGGCACCGGCCTGGCAAGCAGGCGGCGATAGCTCGCACCTGCTCGGCACCGATCAACTCGGTCGCGATCTGCTGACGCGCATCCTCTACGGCGGGCGCGTCTCGCTCTTTATCGCCCTGGTCGCGACGCTCGGCGCCTCGCTCCTCGGCATCACACTCGGTGTCCTCTCCGGCTATTTCGGACGATTCACCGATACGATCATCATGCGTTTCGTTGACGTGCAAATGGCATTCCCATCGATTCTTTTAGCACTGGCCGTTATGGTGATGCTCGGCACCGGTATCCGCAATCTCGTCATCGTGCTGGCGATCACCAGCTGGGTCTTCTTCTCGCGTGTCGTGCGGGCGGATGTACTCACCATCCGTCATCGCGATTATGTCGAGGCCGGGCGAGCGATCGGCGCCACTCACTGGCGGTTGATCTGGTACTACATCGCACCGAATCTGGTCGGCACAATCACTGTCGTCGCGACATTGACGGTGGCCCGCACAATCATTTCGGAAGCCTCTCTCTCCTTCCTCGGACTCGGCATTCAACCGCCGACGCCGAGCTGGGGCGGGATGCTGGCCGATGGGCGCGGCTATCTCTCGGTTGCCTGGTGGATCGGCACCTTCCCCGGTGTCGCCCTCATGGCGACCGTTATCGCCGTCAACCTGCTCGGCGACGCATTGCGCGACGTGCTCGATCCGCAGATCGACACCTCGGAACACTGAATCGCGGGATAGGGAAGGGGGAATCAGGATGGCAGAGTTTCCGCCACCGCTCACCAACCGACCACCGATCGTCGGCACCCACTGGGTCGTCTCGACTGGGCATTACCTCGCGACGCGTGCAGCGGCGCACATGCTCGAAATCGGCGGCAACGCCATCGACGCCGGGGTGGCGGGTGGTATGTGCATCAACGTCTTGCAGTCCGATATGACGAACATCGGCGGCGTAGCGCCGATCATGATCTACAGCGCGCAGAAACAGGAGTTACGGAGCATAAGCGGCCTCGGCAGCTGGCCGCAGGCGGTCGACCGCGACTACTTCGTAAACGAATGCAACGGCGATATCCCGCCCGGCGTGCATCGCTGCGTCATGCCGGCCGCCATCGACTCCTGGCTGACGGCGCTCAGACTCTACGGCACGCTGCCGCTGGCCGAAGTGGCGGCACCCGCCATCGCCCTGGCGCGCGACGGCTTTGCCGGTTACTACTTCTTCTGCTCGAACATCGAGGCCGATGCCAAAATTCTGGCGCAATGGCCCTCGAGCCGGGCGATCTACCTGAACGACGGCCATCCACCGCGCCTCGGCGAGCGGTTCCGGCAACCCGATCTCGCGAAGATGCTCGAGATGCTGGTCGAGGCCGAGCAGGGCGCCTCACATCAGGGACGCGAGGCGGCCATTCAGGCGGCCCGCGATCGCTTCTACAAAGGCGACATCGCCGAGCGGATCGCCAAATTCTTCCACGACGAGGGCGGCTTCCTGACGCTCGACGACCTCAAGAACTTCAGCGTCGATGTCGAAATACCGGTCGGCGTGAACTACCGCGGCTACGATGTCTACAGCTGTCGTCCCTGGTGCCAGGGACCGGTCGCCCCGCAGGCACTCAAGATTCTCGAAGGCTACGATCTCGCATCAATGAGCCACAACTCAGTCGATACGCTCCATCTGATCACCGAAGCGCTCAAGGCAGCCTTCGCCGATCGTGAGCGCTACTACGGCGACCCGAAGTTCGTCGACGTGCCGATCGAAGGACTACACAGCGCCGACTACAATGCGGCCTGGCGCGACCGCATCCGGCTCGACAAAGCGTTTCCCGGCATGCCAGATCCGGGCGATCCGTGGGCCTATCAAGCCGGCGCGTCGGACCGGGCCGCCAGCAGCTACGTACCACCGGCCCCGTTCAATGCGCGTGTGGAGCCGGACACCAGCTATCTCTGTGTCGTCGATGAGCAGGGAAACGCCTTCTCCTCAACGCCGAGCGATGGGGTCAGCGGTTCACCGATCATTCCCGGCCTCGGCTTCATCGTCTCAGGGCGCGGCAAGCAGTCGTGGCTCGATCCGAATCACCCGAGCGTCATTCAGGGCGGCAAGCGGCCGCGCCTGACGCCCAGCCCCGGCATGATCATGCGCGACGGCAATGTCTTCGCACCGTACGGGAGTCCGGGGAGCGATGTCCAACCGCAGGCGATGGTGCAACTGGCGGTCGACCTGATCGACTTCAAGATGGACCCGCAGGCGGCCGTCGAAGCGCCGCGCCTGGCGAGCTATAGTTATCCGCGCTCCGACCACCCGCACCCGTACGATCCGGCAGCGCTCAGCGTCGAAGCGCGCATATCCCCCGAGATTCTGAAGGGTTTGAGCGATCGCGGCCACGTTCTGCGCGACTGGCCGGCGATGACACCACGGGCAGGCTCACTCTGCACCGTGGTCGTTGATCACCAGAATGGCTTCATGATTGGCGCCGCCGACCCACGCCGTATTTCATATGCGCTCGGCTGGTAGCCGGTAAAACGGCGCGTAGATTCCGGGCCGCCCCATGGCCGAATCGACACAGACATCGTACGGTGTGGGGCGGCATCCCGCCGCGACTCGGCAAAGAGAGAGTAAGGGAGATCATCAGATGACCATTGGCTCCGCGTTTCTGAAAGATGCGCGCATCGTCATTATCGGTGCGGGTGCGCTCGGTTCCGTGTTGAGCTACCGACTTTCACAGGCCGGGGCCAGCGTCACCGTCGTCGAACGCAATTACCCCGGCTGGGGCACGACCGGCAACACCTTCGCCTGGCTTAATTCATTCGGTAAGACGCCACGTGATTACCACCGGCTCAACGCGCGCTCGATGCGCGATCACCTCGACCTCATGCGCGAACTCGACGGCGACTGGGCGCACTTCGACGGCGGACTCTATTGGGAATATGCCGCCAACGAAGCGAAGACGAAGAAACTACAGGACACCGTCAAGCGGCTCCGCGAATGGGGGTATCGGGTCGAAACGGTCACGCCCGACCAGGTGATGCGTGAACTGGAGCCGGATATCGTCATCGACCAAGCGCAGGTTGACGAGATCGCCTATGTGCCGAACGAAGGCTGGCTTAACGGTGTCGGCCTCTGCGCCGGCGCGCTTGGGGCCGCTCGTCGTCGCTACGGCGCTCGCTTCATCACCGGCGAAGTCATCGGCTTCGGCGGACCGGAGGGCACGATCGACTCGGTCCGGCTCGCGGGCGGTGAGGTGTTGCACGCCGATGCGGTCATCAACGCAACCGGTCCGAGCGCGGCACGCGTCGCCGATCTGGCCGGCATCGAGCTGCCGATCACCCGCCAACCCGGCTTCTTGATCGTCACCGAACCGGCGCCGGTCAACATCAAGCGCGTCATTCACGCGCCGGAAACCTGGGTGCATGCGGATGGCGGCGGCCGTCTGCTGCTGCACCGTGAGGACTACGACGCGCATGGCGAATCGGAAGTCAAGCCCCCGATCACCGATCCGTTCTGCGAGCAGGCGGTGCGTAATGCCGAGCGGCTTATACCCGGCTTGCGGGGTATCCATGCCGAGGGGGTGCGGCTCGGCGTCCGTCCGATGCCGAAAGACGGCCACCCGATCGTCGGCTTCGATCCGGAGGTAGCAGGCCTCTATCACATCGTCATGCACAGCGGCGTCACGCTCAGCGCCGCCATGGGCATTCTCGTCACCGAGGATTTCATGGGCCAGGACCCGACGGAACTCGCACCCTACCGCATCGAACGGTTTTCCGATCCGTCCAAGCTGACGTTCAGCTCGACGCACGAGTAGCGGGGCAGCGACCCTCTCCCCCAGCCCCTTTCCCGTCGCGAACGGGAGAGGGGAGACAGAGGTGAACGCGAGTGCGTTCCATCCTGTTTGACTACAGGCCAACGAAATGAATCTCGACCATATTGCCCCGAAGCCCCCCTCTCCCGTGCGGCACGGGAGAGGGGCCGGGGGTGAGGGAGGTTAGCCCAGCTTTTCCCGCGCCAGGGCGATGCGCGCAAGGACACGCTCTTTGCCGAGGACGCGGAGCGTCTCGAAGAGGCCGGGAGAGACGGTACGGCCGGTGACGGCGACGCGGATCGCCATGTAGAGCTGGCCTCGCTTCAGGCCGAGTTCGGCAAGCAGCTCGTCCAGGCCGGCCTGCATGGCGGCCTCGTCGTCGAAATCGGCGCCGGACAGAACCGCCTCGGCGCGCTCCAGCGCCGGGCCAATCACCGACGGCTCGGTCTTCTTCGGGATGAGGAGCGACGCGTCGTATGGCTCAGTTTCTTCCGTAAAGAAGAAGCTCGTCAGTTCCACAACCTCGGTGAGCAGCTTCATCCGGTCCTTGAGCAGTGCGATCACGGACCGCACGTAGGCGTGCTCGGCCGATGCCGGATCGTTGGCCGCCTCGGACACGAGTCCGGCCTGCTGCAGGTAGGGGATGCAGCGCGTCGTCAGATCCTCCAGCGTCAGGATATGGTTGATGTAGTGCTGGTTCATCCAGAGGAGCTTTTCGAAGCTGAAGCGCGACGGGCTCGGATTGACATCGACCAGATCGAACTTCTCGATCAGTTCCTCGCGCGTAAAAATCTCCTGATCGCCACACGACCAGCCGAGCAGCGCCAGATAGTTATCGAGCGCCTCCGGCAAATAGCCGTTCCGCTTGTACTCCAGCACCCCAACCGCGCCGTCGCGCTTGCTCAGCTTCCCTTTACCGTCCGGCTTCAGGATAACCGAGGGGTGCGCAAAGATTGGTGGCTCCCAGCCAAACGCCTGATAGAGCTGCACATGCAGCGGCGATGATGGCAGCCACTCTTCGCCACGGGTCACGTGCGTGATCTTCATAAGGTGATCGTCGATCACGACCGCCAGATGATACGTTGGGTAGCCGTCGGATTTCAGGATGACCGCATCTTCGAGTAGCCGGTTTTCCCAGGTGATCTCGCCTCGGAGCAGATCGGTCAGCGAGGTCGTGCCTTCGAGCGGCATCTTGAGCCGGATAACCGGCTCGATTCCCTGTGCGCGATACTCGGCGACCTGATCCGGCGTCAGATTACGACAATGCCGGTCGTATCCGGGCGGCTCGCCGCGCTCCCGCTGGGCGGCGCGCACCTCGTTCAATCGCTCCGGACTGCAGAAGCAGGGATAGGCGTGTCCATGCTCGACCAGCCAGCCGGCCCGCTCCTGGTAGAGATCAAGCCGTTCGCTCTGGATATACGGTCCGTACGGCCCCCCGACCTCCGGCCCTTCATCCCAATCGAGTCCGAGCCAGCGCAACGCCTCGAAAATGCCTTGCATGCTTTCGTTCACGAAGCGC
>CALAGB010000472.1 GCA_937891245.1 uncultured Thermomicrobiales bacterium
ACGAAATTAACATTATCCCCGGCTTCCTGCGCTTCATCTATGTCGAGAACAGTGGCGCAGCCTTCGGACTCTTCCAGGGGAAGAGTCCGGTTCTTACGATTTTGGCGATGATCGTCATCGTGTTTCTGATCATCTACTTCCGCCAGGCCATCGCCGCGAGCCTCTGGCTCTCGATCGCGCTCGGATTACAGTTGGGTGGCGCGCTGGGGAACGTGATCGATCGGTTCCGTCACGGTTTCGTGGTCGACTTTGTGAACGTGCCGAAGTTTTGGACCTTTAATGTCGCTGACAGCGCCATCACGATCGGTGTCATCATGCTGGGACTCTATCTGGTGACGCGAGATCCTGGTCCGAATGAAGAGTCGCGCCAGAGCGGTTCCCCGGTGAGCGAGGCGCCACACGCGGAGGATTGAACTGGAACGTGGCCTCGACGAGATGACCGATGCGATCCGACTGGTACTGGACGTTGCCCCAGAAGAAGATAGCGAGCGACTTGACCGCCTTATCGCTGCCCGTGTGGCAGATATCAGCCGCTCCTACGCGCAAAACCTGATCAAAGCAGGCGAAGTGAAAGTCAACGATGAAGTCGCACGACCATCGCGTCGGATCCGTGCCGGCGATGTCGTTGAACTCGCACTGCCACCGATCGAAGAACCCGCCGGACTCAGCAAGGCGTATCTGCCGGTTCCCATTGTGTATGAAAATGACGACGTCATCGTCTTCGACAAGCCGGCTGGCCTCGTCACGCACCCGGCGCCGGGGCACGAGCACGGCACGCTCGTGAACGTCGTGCGCGCTTTGCGGCCTGACCTGGAGTTGCGCGATGCCGCTCGACCGGGGATTGTCCATCGACTTGATAAAGACACCTCGGGGCTGATCGTTGTTGCCAAGAATGAGACGACCCGCCGATACCTGTTACGGCAGTGGCAGGACCGATCGGTCGTCAAGCGGTACACGGCGTTGGTACACGGGATCATCGCCGAGGATGAGGGGACGATCGACGCGCCGATTAGCCGCGATCCGAACAACCGCAAGCGGATGTGGGTGGTGCCCGGCGGCCGTCCTGCCGTCACGCATTTCACGGTCGTCGAGCGTTTTCGCGATGCGACGCTCGTGAGCATCATCATCGAAACCGGCCGCACGCATCAGATTCGCGTGCATTTTACCTATATCGGATACCCGCTGGTTGGTGATCAGACGTACGGTTCCCGGCCATTTCGCTACTCCCTCAATCGACAGTTCCTGCATGCGACGGCCCTGACGTTCACCCTACCGGGCGAGCGGGCGATTGAAGTGGAAACGCCGTTGCCGGCGGATCTGCAGTCGGTGCTGGCCGCACTGCGAGCAGAAGCGGCAGGCTAGCCTGATGAATCTGGAGCGCGCGCGATCCGACATCGACGCGATCTTTCAGTCCGTCCTGCGCGCACTCGATCCTGCTACACGTGTCCAGGACGCGATTGCGCTTGATGATTCTGCGATCCGTGTCGGCGATGCTCGGTATGAACTGAACGAACACGGGCGTGTTGTCGTGCTCGGCGTTGGTAAGTCGGCGGTTGGCATGGCGCGCGGGGTCGAAGACGCGCTTGGATCGTATCTCTCTGACGGTCTCGTCGTGACGAAGCGTGGCCTCGGCACAGCAGAGCGTGCTCTGCGGCACACGGCGGTGCGCGAAGCGAGCCACCCGGTACCGAACGAATCGAGCATCGAAGCGGGGGAGGAGCTGCTCCGTCGAGCCGGTTTGTTGGGAGAGCGCGATCTCGCGATCGTCGTTATCTCCGGCGGCGGCTCGGCCCTGATCGAAGCGCCGATCGACGGCATCTCCCTTGACGATTTCAAAACAACGACGTCATTGCTGCTTAAAGCCGGTGCCGATATATCGACGCTGAACGCGGTGCGTCGTCGACTGAGCCGAGTGAAGGCGGGCGGCCTGGCACGGGCAATCGCCCCCGCCAATGTGATCAATTTGATTCTGTCGGATGTTCTCGGAAATCCACTGAATGTCATCGCGAGCGGCCCAACGGTGGCGCCGGATCTGAACGACCACGATCAGATCAACCGTTTGCGGTCGCGGGACGTCTGGCGCTCGTTGCCACAGGCCGTGCGAGATGCGCTTGATCAGGACACTATCGACGAACCGATCACGAATGTGCTGGCGAGCGTCGTGATTGGTGATGCGGCGGCGGCCGCCAACGCCGCGATCGACGCTGCTGCGCGCCAGGGCTACAAGCCGTTGTTGCTGGGAGCGGAGTTCACCGGTGAGGCGCGCGAATTTGCACACTTCTGGTCAGAGCTGGCCCGTGCCACGAGGCTTGGCGCGTCGTCAGCCGAACGGCCCGCCTGCCTCATCGGCGCCGGGGAGACGACGGTCACGGTACGCGGCGACGGCATCGGCGGACGAAATACCGAGATGGCGGCGGCGGCAGCACTCGAGATTGACGGTATCGACGGTGTCGCGATTGCCAGCCTGGCGACCGATGGCGACGATGGCGTGAGCGAGGCAGCCGGAGGCGTGGTCGTCGGAGATTCGGTGTCGCGCCTGCGGGAAGCCGGCCTCGATCCAGGCGCATTGCTTGCCGAGAACGACACCCGCGCGTTTCTCGAAGCAACCGGCGGCCTGATCATCACCGGCCAAACCGGTGTGAACGTCAACGACCTCTATCTGGCGCTCATCGTCTGATCGCTCAGCATCCGTTCCGATGTTATAGTGCACCTATCGGGTGATGCTATGCGGATGAGGAGCGGGTAATGGCTGATAGGGCGACGAGTCCGGTCATCATGGATGTCGATACCGGCGTCGACGACGCAGTGGCGCTCGCGCTGGCGACGCGGCTGTCCGAACTCGATCTTATCGGCGTGACAACGGTCGCCGGGAACGTCGACGTCGAGAAGACGACCGACAATTCGTTGCGTGTCCTTGCGATGCTTGGCCGCAGCGATATTCCGGTTTACCGTGGCATGAACCGGCCGTTGGCGCGCGCCTATCATGACGCCTCCGAGTTTCATGGGGTAAGCGGACTCGGCGATGCCGAGTTCCCCGCCTCACCGGTTGCCGTTCAATTCGAAACAGCGCCCGAGTTTATCATTCGCGCGGTACGCGCACGACCGGGTGAGATTACGCTGATTCCCGTCGCACCGCTCACCAACATCGCCGTCGCGCTCGCGCTCGAGCCGGAACTCCCCCGCCTGATCAAGCGGGTCGTGATCATGGGGGGTGCGTTTCAGTGCCGGGGCAACGCTACTCCGTATGCGGAATACAACATCTGGGCAGATCCGGAGGCCGCCGCGATCGTCGCGAACAGCGATTTGCCGATCACATTTATTGGTCTTGACGTAACGCACAAGGCGCCGTTGCCGAAAGCCCTCTGGGCGACACTGGCCGCACGGGAAGGCGTCGAGGCGAGGATGGTCTATGCGCTTGCCCGGCGAACGTTCATCGGCCGCGAACGCGAAGAGTTCCATTTGCACGATCCATTAGCGGTGGCCGTCACTGCTTTTCCGGATCTGGTAACGACCGAATCCTGGGGAGTGACGGTCGAATCGGGGATTGGTGATCAGATCGGTCGAACGTGTCTGGTGAAACAGCCGGATGTACCGCAGCATCAGGTTGCCGTGGCGGTTAAGACCGATGCATTTCTCGCACGATTCGGCGAGGCGCTGTCCTTCCAGTAGCTGATCATTCGGGAGATGTGGCACATGAACAATCGAATCGATCTCTCCGAAACGCTGCCGCTCCAGGATCTTGATCTCTTCACTCGGCTGACTCATTATTTCGACGCGTTTGAGCAGCATCTGCGGGCCGGACATGGCTGGTTTATCTTCAACGCGTCGGGTACGCGCGCGCTCCGGGTCAGCGGCTTCATTGCTGGGCGGGTGAATGAATTTCGTCCCTGGATATCGAGTTATCTTGTACCGTGGCGTGAATTTTCGTTGAATGCCTACATGGTTGAGGTGGAGTTGCCGGCGATCGCGGAGCCGAAGGCCCTTGAAGGCAAGGCCCGCGCGGAGTTCGATATCGCGTCACGCGTATCGCGCGATCAGATGGTGAAGATGGTCGCCTCTGACCTGCTGATTATCACCGGGCTCCGGCCGAGCCATCCCCATGAGATCGCATTCCTGGATGAAGCGATCGAACAACGCTTCCTACAGCGGCTGCCGACGATTCTGATCTCGCCACAGCTCCCAGACGAACTCTCATCGACATTCAACCAGACCGTCCCGGGGGCGCCGTTCTGGGATCGACTGTTCGCGCGCATGTATGAGCGAAGCTACATCGCCATGTAGCAGGAGAATGATCGCGGAGCTCAGAACGTGCGGGAGAGCGACTCGACGGCGAGCGCCTCCATCATGTCGCGCGGTTCACCCGGCGGAAGACCACAGAGCTCGTTCTTGGCATCCTCGACGTAGCGCTCCGCGACGCTCAACGATCGTTCGAGTGCGCCTGATTCGCGAATGACGGTCGTCGCCATGGCGTAGTCGTCGTCGGACACTCCGTTACCGCCAACCGCGCGGCGCACGACATCACTCTTGGCGTCGTCGTGGCCGTTATGCTCGAAGAAGAGCATCGTCGGCAGTGTCACCGTTCCCTGACGTAGATCGAGCCCTGCGGGCTTGCCGATCTGAGACGTCGTTTCCCTCAAATCAAGCACGTCATCGACGATTTGGAAGGCCATACCGACGTTTTCTCCGTAGCGTCGCATGGCGCCGATTTCGTCTTCGCTGGCGTTGCCGAGGATAGCGCCCATCTCGGCGGACCCGGCAAAGAGCGCTGCGGTCTTGCCGTAGATCCGGCGTTTGTAGTCGTCGAGTGACTGTTTCAGCTCTCGTGCCGTGAAGATCTCGCGCAGCTCGCCGTCGCAGATATCACCCAGCGTACTGGCGAAGACACCGACGACGCGCGGATTCATCGTCGCGGCGGCCAGCATGGCGGCGCGAGCGAAAATGTAGTCCCCGAAGAGGATCACCGTTTCGGTGCTGATGAGCGAATTGAGCGTCGGTCGCCCGCGACGGACTTCGGCGTGATCGACCGTGTCATCGTGGATCAGCGAAGCGGTGTGGAGTAGCTCGACTCCGGCGGCGGCCGGAACCAATCGTTCGATGGCGTAGTCGAACGGACGGGACGCCAGCAAAAGGATGAGCGGTCGCAAGCGCTTGCCGCCGGCCGCGAGCAAACCGTCCAGAATTTCACCGACGAACGGGTAATCGACTTCAACCTCGCGCCGTAAGCGTAGCTCGACCTCGGCGAGATCGGCGCGCATCAACGCAAGAACATCGGTGAAATCCAATGCATCCAACCTATCACTTTGCCGCGCGGAGATGCGCCACCGAGGCGGAGGTTGTCCGCCGCACGCCCGCGAATTATACGGGTGGCCTACACGCACGGTCAATCGACCAGGTTTCATGACCGTGTTATGGGCGAGCGGAATGAGTTGCAGTCGGCCGGGGTTCAGGCGGCGCGCGGACCGACCGCTCGACCCGATTAATGTACGGTCGATATGGCATACTGCCGATGCGCTGGGCCGGAACTCGGAATACGGACACGATCCATCGGTGATCGCTGGTTCGTTCCGGTCATGTGTAGTGCGACGACGCACCGGTTGGCCCGAGCATGACGTTGACCCTGTGAGGAGTTGGTTGGAAGATTCGGGTTTTCCTTTTGACATACCACCGCGCCCACCAGCTCCACGTCATCGCGGTGTGAGCGGCTGGTTCAGCCTCATCCTCGTCGTCGCGCTCATTGCGGCGGCCGGCACGCTCCTCTACCAGACCGTTTTCCAGAAGTCCGGCATCTCCGGCGTCGTGATCGATTCCTATACCCTTACCCCAATCGCCGGTGCGACCGTCGTGGCGGGCGAGCTGAGCGTTGCTACCGATAAGAATGGTGCGTTCCGGCTCGATCATGACGTCGCGTCGTACACCGTTACCAAGCAAGGCTACGACTTGGCCAAGGTCTCGGTAACTCCTGGTGCCGACACGTTTCATATCTCGATCCGTCCCAATACGGTACACGGCACGATAACGAGTAGCGCGGACGGCTCACCGTTGGCCGACACGACGGTCAACGCCATTGTCGGTTCGAGCACCGTCAGCACGACGAAGGCGAATGAGCGCGGCGAGTTCGAACTCTCGAACGTGCCGGAAGGCGCGTCGCTCGTCGTCCAGGCGGACGATTTCGCGGGCGAAACGACGGCCATCGATCGACGTACGACGCTCGATCTGCAACTGCGGCCCGATGTATTGACCGGTAAGGTGAAGGATGCTCAAGGGAACCCGATCGCGGGTGCACTGGTTGCTGCCGGAGATGTGTATACGCATACCGACGCGGATGGCAGGTACCGGCTGAAGGACGCAGCCCAGAGCGGCACGGCCTACTTCAAGGCGCCAGGCTTCGTGGAAGTCGATCAACCGGTGACGCCGGAACTGCGTCTCGACGCGACGCTGTCGCCAATTAACGTCAAGGCGCTCTATGCGACGGCGCTCACCGCGAGCGATCCGAAGCTTCTCGATCCGTTGATAGACACGATCGACAAGACCGAGCTCAACGCCATGGTCGTCGACCTGAAAGACAGTTCGGGCCACGTCTTCTACAAATCGCAGGTGCCGCTGGCGAATGACATCAAGGCGACCGATCCGCTGCTCGACCCGACGGCGCTCGTCACGCAACTCCATCAGCATCAGATCTACGCGATCGCTCGCATCGTCATCTTCGAGGACCCGATACTGGCTGAAGCGCGTCCCGACTGGGCGATCCATGATTCGACGAGCGGCGGACTCTGGCGTACCTGGAACGGACTTGCCTGGGTCAACGCGCATCGCAGCGAGGTCTGGGACTACAATATCGCGCTTGCGAAAGAAGCGGCTTCGTTCGGGTTCGATGAAATTCAGCTTGATTACATCCGCTTCCCGACCGACGGTGATCTCTCGACGGCCGAATACGGCGTGCCGCATAACGACGAGACGCGGCCACAGGCGATCGCATCCTTTTTGCAGCAAATGTACGCTGCGATCGCTCCAACGCGGGCATACCTGGCGGCCGATGTCTTTGGCTTGACGGTCTGGGAGACGGGCGATGGACAGATCGGGCAGAATCTGGAGACGATGGTGAAGTATCTCGACTACATTTGTCCGATGATCTATCCATCACATTTCGCCGACGGCTCCATGGGTTTTGATAATCCGAACGACCATCCGTACGAGGTCATTCTCTGGAGTCTGCAGAACGGCGAAGAACGGATACCGGAGCAGACCCCGAAACTCCGCCCATGGTTGCAGGACTTCTCGCTTGGCGAGGGGATTGCGTATGGGCCGAACGAAGTGAAGCGTCAGGTCGACGCGACCCACGATGCCGGCTTAACCGGCTGGATGCTCTGGAACGCGGCGAACGTGTATCAAACGACGGAACTCGCGCCGAATTAACCGGCAGCGCCGGTCGAGTTCCGGCGGAGGCAACGACATGGTTGGGCTTGAAACGAACGCGGCCGAGCGGCATACGATGATCGGCTCGGCCCGCGCCTTGATCGAGACGATGCGGCCGAAGCAGTGGACCAAGAACGCCGTCGTCTTTGCGCCGCTCGTCTTCGACAACAAGCTCTTCAACCTCCATGACCTGGCACTGGTAACGATCGCGGCGATCCTCTTCTGCATCACCAGCGGTTCGATCTATCTCGTGAACGATCTGCTGGATGCGGAGGCCGATCGCGCCCATCCGATCAAGTGCAAGCGGCCGATCGCCTCGGGTCGGCTGAGCCGCTCGGCGGCTGCCGTCGCGTCGGTCTGCTTCTCGCTGATCGTGCTGGTCGTATCGCTCTCGATCACGCCCTGGTTAACCCTGGTACTGGCCGGTTACATGGCCATGATGTTCAGCTACACCGCCGTCCTCAAACATCTGGTGATCGTCGATGTTTTCGTGATCGCGGCCGGTTTCGTCCTCCGAACGGCGGCCGGCGCGGTGGCGATCGACGTGCCACTTTCGCCCTGGCTGTACGTCTGCATGGTCTTGCTGGCACTCTTCATGGGCTTTGCCAAGCGGCGCAATGAATTGGAGTTGCTCGACGAGACCGCGGCGATTCACCGCCGCAATCTTGCCGACTACTCGAAGGCGTATCTCGACGAGCTGATTACTATCGTCTCGGCCGCGACGGTGATGGCGTATTCACTCTATACGTTTTCGGCGCCGAATTTGCCGGATTCCCACGCCATGATGCTGACGATTCCATTCGTCCTCTACGGTCTCTTCCGGTATCTCTATCTGGTCCATCGCGAAGGCGGCGGA
>CALAGB010000473.1 GCA_937891245.1 uncultured Thermomicrobiales bacterium
GAGGTTCTTGGCCGGATAGAAGCTGTACGCCGCGGCGTTGCTGAAGGTGCCAGTCATTTTGCCCTTGTAGGTTGCGCCGTGTGACTGGCAAGCGTCTTCGATGACGAAGAGGTTGTGCCGCTTCGCCATCTCCATGATCGGGTCCATGTCTTCCGGATGACCGAAGAGATGGACCGGCATGATCGCCTTCGTCTTTGGCGTGATGGCGCGTTCGAGCTTCTCCAGATCGAGCGTGTACGTCTCCGGATCGACATCGACGAGCACCGGCGTCGCTCCGACGCCCGAAATCGTCAGCGCCGTGGCGATAAACGTATTGGCGCTGGTGATCACCTCGTCGCCGGGGCCAATCTTGAGCCCCCTGAGCGCCAGCATAAGCGCCGACATCCCCGAGTCGACGCCGATGGCGTACTCCGTACCAATGAACTTGGCGAAGTCGGTCTCGAACTCCGCGAGCGCCTGGCCGAGAATGAAGTCGCCGCGCTCGAGTACCGTCTTTATCGCCAGGTTGACTTCCGTCTCAATCGAAGCGAATTGCGCATGCAGATCGACGAACGGAACCGACATCTTCTTCGTCTGTGGTTGAATCGTCATTGGTCCAAACCTTCCATAAAGGCACCCGAGCGGGCGCCGATCAGAACAGCTAGTGCGCCGGGACTCCGGCCGCCTCCGCGAAACTGCCATTCGGAATCTGATACACCGTGTCGAGGACGACATCGACCGGCGCGCCGTGTCGCGCCATCGAGCGATCGATCGCTTCGAGGACCGCCACGACGTCGCGCCCTTCGACGCCGCTCGTCAGCGGACGCTTGCCGCTGAGCACACTCTCGATAAAGTGCTGGCACTGATTCTTGAGCGGTTCGCTGACATCGATCCGCGGGCTGATGATGTTTCCGTCGCGAATCTGGAAGTGGTAATCCTGAAAATTCGCGGCCTCTGGCGGCGCCGGCGCCAGACCCTTCTCATAAACGCGTACCTGCTCCGGCACGCCGAGATCATCGAAAACGATGCGCTTGTCGCTACCGACAACGACCATCTCGCGGACCTTGTGCGGATCGGCCCAGCTGACGTGGATGTGTGCCACAACGCCGTCGTTGTAGCCGAGTGATATGAAGCCGACATCTTCGCGGCCGTTATGCAGAACCTGCGTGCCGACGGCGCTCACCCAGGTCGGCACGGAGTCGAGCAGGTAGTTGAAGATCGAAATATCATGCGGCGCCAGATCCCAGAGCGCGTTCACGTCGTGTCGAATCGGACCGAGATTCGTGCGACGCGCGTAGAGGTAGTAGACGTGGCCGATCTCATCGAGATCGAGGTATTCCTTCACCTTGCGAATACCGGCGTTGAACATGAAGGTGTGACCGACCATCAGCGTGACACGGTGCAATTCGGCCAGGCGGATCAGCTCGTTCGAGTCGGCCACTGTCGTCGCGATCGGCTTTTCGACCAGGATGTGCTTGCCGGCCTCGATGCACTGCTTGGTCACCGCGAAGTGCGCAGTCGCCGGGGTGCAGATCAGCGCCGCATCGACGCCGTCCATCGCCAGCGCGTCCTCGAGCGAGGTCGTTGTGCGCAGACCGGGGAATTGGTGCTCGAGTTCACCGAGGCGGTGTGCACGCTGATCGCAAACGACCACCAGCTCCGCTCCGGGAAGATCGCGGCAGACCCGCACATAATTCACACCCCAGTAACCGGCGCCGATAATCGCGATTCCAATCGGCCGGTCGCTCTGCGTCCGTCCATTACTTGAACGTCGTTCAGTCGTCATCTATGCGGCCCCTTCGCCCCGGAGCACGGCCGGTATCGTCTGGGCGATGATCTTCAGATCAAGCCAGAACGACGCGTTCCGGACGTACCAGATATCCATTCCAACCATTTCCTCGAACGTCACCTGGCCACGTCCCTCCACCTGCCACATGCCGGTAATGCCCGGAATGGCGTGGAGCCGTTCGTAATGACGTGGCTGATAGCCCTCGACTTCGTACAGTGGCACCGGTCTCGGTCCGACCAGGCTCATCTCCCCTTTCACGACATTGATCAACTGCGGCAACTCGTCGACACTCGTTCGTCGTATCCACTTCCCGACGCGGGTAATTCGCGGGTCATCGTGGAGCTTGATCGTCGTCTCTTCGTCTTCCAGATCGAGCGTGCCGCTGACGAACGCTCGAATATGCGACTCATGCAACGACTGGTCCGCGTTGGCCACCATCGAGCGAAACTTCAGCATGCTGAATGGCTTGATTTCCCAATCGACAGCACCATCTGCATCAGTTCGCCGGCGAGCACCGACTCGCTCCTGTGCGAAGAAGACCGGGCCACGGGTATCGAGCTTGATCAGCACGGCGACCAGCGCCAGCAGCGGCGAGAGGACGATGAGCAAGATGCTCGCGATGGTCACGTCGGACCAGCGTTTCGCTGCGGGGTACCAACCGGCAGGTTGCACAATCGGCTCAGCCACGGCTTCTATCGCTCGTTGACGGCTTTCGTGTCGTTGTCGAAGCATTCGAGCGATCCTCCTATCGTTCGCGTTGTCGAAGCGGCTGTACGAAAGTCGCTGATGCGTCGCAGCAAAGCCGGCCCGTTCTGCACGCGATTCTCCTGGGCCATCTCCTCCACACCTTCGGTTGTCAACTCAGACAACCGACGCAACGGCCCGTCCGATGCCCGCTCACCCGATGAGTGAGACTCCTGCGCTTTGATCACGCGTAGCGGGCGAATTGTTTGCTGACCGGTCTCTGGCGACGGCGACGGATCGGACGGCGTACGCGTCGACTCGTTCGCGGGAACCGGTCGGTCATAGTGGAAATCGGACGTCATTTCGGCGTGCGTCACGATGATGCCGAGCGGCTTGCGATGCACACCGGCCAGTCCGGTCAACGCGGCGTCTACCGTTTCACGGCGCACCTCCCCACGGGCGACGACCACCACCAGGCCATCGACGATCAAGGACAGCACTGTCGCATCGGCCACAGTCTGTAGCGACGGCGCATCAACCAGGACGACATCAAAATTCGCGGTCAGATACTCAATAACGTCGTGCATTGCCGGCAACCCGAGCAATTCGGCCGGTGAGGATGACGCCGGTCCGCTCGGCAAGATGTTGATGCGGTGCGTCGGGTTATAGCGGATAGCGGCGTCCACATCGTATTCACCGGTCAGGACACTGGTAAGTCCGATATCGTTCGGCGTACCGAAGATCTCGTGCTGCACCGGCTTGCGCAGGTCGCCATCGACCACAACCACACGTCGCCCGGCGTTCGCGATCGCGAGCGCCAGATTCGCGATGGTCGTCGACTTACCCTCGGACGGCTGCGAGCTCGTAAACATCATCGAGCGAATGCCCGACTCGGGATCAAGCGCGAAGAGCGTGGTTCGCAGCCGGCGGAACGCCTCTTCCTGCGGTGACTTCTCCATAAAGAGCGTCGCGCTCGCCGCTCGCTTCGCGGTTGGGATGCGGCCGAGAATCGGAAGCTCGACCAGGTTGGTGATCTCATCCGAGCCGTGCATCGTGGTGTCGAAGTTTTCGAGCAGGAAGGCGAGGCCGGTGCCGCCGATCAGACCGAGCATCAATCCGAGCGGGATGAGAATCTTCTTGTTTGGGTTCGACGGCGCCGTCGGGACGCTTGCCTCCTGGACGACCGTCATCTGGCTGGCGCCCTGCGCTGTAGCGTCACGCAGCTCCTGGTATTGCGTCAGGAGCGTCGAATAGGTGCTCTCGTCGAGCTGGATTGACTGTTGCGTCGCGTCGAGCAACTGCTTGTTATCAGGCGACTGCTTGAGCAGCGTGTCGTATTGCGCGCGCTGCTTTTCCAGGTCGGCCTGCACCTGGTCGATCTGCTGCTTCAGCATGTCGAGGCTGCTCTCACCCAGGCTGGCGTACTGCGCTTTGATCTGACTACTCAGCTGATCCGCGATCGCGTTGGCAGCGTCGGCCGCCTGCTTCGGATTCGTGTCCTGGACCTGAATAACCATGAGTTCGGTATTCGCCGGTATCGCCACCGCGATCTTCGGTGGCGCACTCAACTTGAGCTGCTTCATCACCTCGGCGGATGTCTGCGGGCTCGTGACCATCGTGCGATAGGTGTTCATCAGGCGGTCTGAGTACTGCAGATCGTAACTGACCCAGCCGGATGACCCGGTGTTCGCCGTGCCCATGCGGAGTGTCGTCGATGCCGTATACAGAGGGGTGATGAGGAACAATCCGGCGATCGTCGCGGCCAGTGCCAACACCGTGGTGATGACCACGACCAGGCGGCGGCGCCAGACGACGGCTATGAAGGATTGAAGGTCCATACAGTCACAACCCTTACGCGTACTCGCTGAATGCGGACAATTCGATCGGTCTCGCTCCGCCGGTCGATGCGCCTCGCGGCTGCACAGACACAAAAAAACCGGCTCGACGTTTTGCCGGCCGGTTGCACCACTGGCTCAGTACGGATCAGGTGCCCAGATTGCGATCCGTACGTCGTTGCCGCCTTTGTGTTGTCCCTCGGATTGCGCCGCTCCCTGGCGCCGCGCTCCGTTACCCAGACTCTAGCGATTAGCCCATCTGTGCTACAACCGACATCCGTCTCTGGATTGACGGGACCTTCGTACTTGACGGTCCTATGCCTATCGGGCTATCCCAATAAGGAGGAATTGGCGACGTTCGTACCATTCGTGAAAAGATGCGTACGGGTCGCGCAAGGATTCGCCAGGTCAGCTCTGATTGGGCGAACGTTCGCAGGGAACAGGTGATCGCGCACTATGCAGTTCGACCAACCCGCGGTCTCAGGCACACTGAATGGAACCGGTACAACGCGGTCGCGAACCGGGCGTCAAGCCGAGTTGCGGCCGATTGCGCCGCCGGCTCTGAAGCCAATCGCTCCCAATAACCCGGTCATCACAGAGACGGCTGCGTCTAATAAGAAGCGAAGAAAAGCGTGGACATGGTTTCGTGTCACGCGCTGGCTAGCGTTTACGATGGTTCTGCTCGCAATCGGACTCGGCGGTTGGTGGGGGGATAAGCGCGCGCAGGCAACCCTGACGGCCTACCACGCCGTTACCGCCGATGTACGCGGAATCCAGGGGCTGGAGTCAGCCAATCTCTCGACCTTCACGGCCGCCGATGCCGCCCATGTTCATAGCCAGTTCGCGCAACTGCAAACCGATGTCGATCGGATGATCGCGCTCACGACGTTCTCAAATAGGATCGATCACTTGATTCAGCGCCTGCCGTACGTTGGTCCCCGCTATGGCGCCGGCACGCAGACGCTCCAGGTCGTGAAATTGCTGGCTGATTCGGGTACGTCCGGTTCGGCGATCGGTGAGCAAGTGCTGACTGCCTATAAGACAAATGGGCTATCCGACTCGGTAGCCCCGGCCGGGCCCACCTGGCTCGACGTCGTCAATCAGAACCTGCCGCAGATTACTCTGATCACTCAGCAGATCGACGAGGCGTTGAGCTTGCGCGCCCAGATCGACCAGCGCTATTTGCCGGTTACGGCACAGTTGAAGCTCGCCAAGTTCGACGAGTTGACCGGGCGTTACGATCTCGACAAGCTGGTCAACACCCAGCTCCCGGCGCTCCAGGCGGCCTTTGGCGCGAACGGTCCGGCACGCTACCTCGTGCTAATCCAGAACCCGTCGGAACTCCGCCCGAGCGGTGGATTCCCGGGCACCATCGCCCTCGTCACCTTCGATCGCGGGCAGCTGCGCAGCTATGAGTTTTACGATGTGTACGATCTGAACCAGGCGTACACCGAAAGCCAGCACGCTCCGGTCGCGCAGCCCTGGGCGCTCTCGCGCTACGCACCGTCGCCGGAACTCTCGATCCTCGACGCCAGCTGGTGGAGCAATTTTCCGACGAGCGCTGCGAAGATTCTTTCGATGTACCAATCGACCGACTGGCCGTCCATTCGCGGTGTCGTCGCTCTCGACCCGGCTGTCGTCGGGAGCATGCTGAGCATAACGGGGCCGATCACCATTGATGTCGACGGAGAAACACGCACCATCACCGCCGATAACGTGCATGACGAAATCGAACGCCAGCGCGCCTTGCAACGTGCTGGCGAAAAGACGGAGGACGTCCATAAGCAGGTGGTCGCCATCATCGGTAAAGAGATTATCGAGCGGATGAAAGGCGGTGATCGCTCGACGACGCTGGAGATGGCGAAAGCGATCGAGAAAACGGCCGAACATCGCGACATGCAGATCTACTCCGCAGACGCCGATGTGCAGGCACTCATCGAGGAGCGCGGCTGGTCGGGGAGCATGACGCCCGAGCCGGGCGTCCCGACGCTCGCACTCACCTTTGCCAACGTCGCTTTCGGCAAATCGAGTGAGTTGATGCATTCCAGCTTCGATATGACGATCGGTCCGTCGGTCAACGGAATGCGCGACGTGCAACTGGACGTTACGCTCGACCACACCGGTTCGCCGGACAACGACCCGTTCTACCAGGGCTTCCAGCGCTGGTGGGTCGATGTCACCCTGCCGGAGGGGAGCCAGCGCACCAGGAGCACCGTTCCTGAGGTCAGCAACCCGGATGAGCCCAACGGCGGCAGCTATGAAATCCCGTTGCCATCCGGTTCCCACGCGACCTTTACCATCGACTTCCGCATGCCGGACACCTCGATGCTCCTGCTGCGCCGGCAGGCGGGGCTCACACCAGCCAAGGTCACGATCGATACACCACAATGTTCGTCAGCACCGCACGTTGAGACGCTCAACACCGATCTCATCGTGTCGCTCACGAACGCCTGCCCGGCAGTCACGCCGAAATAGCGCTTCCGGGGTCGTGTAAACAGAACATCGGCCCGCTCTGTGGTTTGCTTGAAACGGAAAGATCAGCTCCCGCATCCACGATACAGACCCGGAAGGTTTGTGCATCTGGATCGGTGTCTTTGCCACGACGGGACGGATATAATAGGAGCGCATGTCCGCCGCACGTTAGAGAGGATGGGCAATGGGTTTACTCTCAAGGACCACCACGCTCATTAAAGTCAAAGTGAGCAAACTCCTCGGTGCCGCCGAAGACCCCCGCGAGATGTTGGACTACTCGTACGAGAAGCAGCTCTCGATGTTGCAGGACGTCCGACGTGGAATCGTCGATGTGACAACCTCCAAGCGCCGTCTCGAACTGCAAAAGTCGAAGCTCGATGACAGCTTGACGAAGTTGCAGGATCAGGCGAAGCAGGCGATGGCCGCCAATCGCGAAGATCTGGCGCGGACCGCACTCGAGCGTCGAGCCATGATTCAGCAGCAGTCGAGCGATCTCGCGACGCAGATCCAAAACCTCGACGGCGAGCAGGCCAAGCTGGAGCAAGCCGAATCGCGCTTGCGTACCAAGATCGAGGCGTTCCGCACCAAGAAGGAAGTCGTCAAGGCGCAATACTCGGCGGCCGAAGCACAGGTTCGCATCGGCGAATCCGTCACCGGACTCTCCGAGGAAATGGCCGATGTCGGCATGGCCATCGATCGCGCGCAAGACAAGACCGAGGCGATGCAGGCACGCGCCGGTGCCATTGACGAGCTGATCGCGTCGGGAGCGCTCGACGACGTCACCTCGTCGGGGCAGGATTCGATCGACCGCGAACTCGCGCAAATCTCGATGAAAGAGAACGTCGACACGCAGCTGGCGGCGCTTCGAAATGAAGTTGGCGCTCCAGAGAAGCCGAAAGAGCTGGGGGGGTAGTCGATATGGTCATTCGCATATCGTCCGAAGGTCAATATCGACTGGCCAGCTCATATCTCGACCGAATCAACGAAATCGACAACCAAATCGTCGAAGCGATCGCTCAGGGCGATCGCGACGCGTTCGCGACGCTGTTCAACGAACTGCTCGCGCTGGTACGGTCGCACGGAGAGCGTGTCCCGGACGACGAGCTTATCGAGTCACAGGTTGTTCTCCCGCCACCCGATACCAGCTTCGACGAGGCGGCCGAACTCTTCGTCGCCGAGGGGCTCGTCCCCGACTAGAAGCGCACCCCCGCTCGAGAAGTCGAGCAACCAAAAGCGCCCGCGAAAATTCGCGGGCGCTCCAGATTTCCGCCGAACCGTCCTGCGCCAAAACGCAGTGTAAGCGCTGAGATACCTCTCGCCCTGTCATTCTGAGCCGCAGCGAAGAATCTCTTCTGACTCTCCCACGACTCGCTCGCAAGGATTACCCCGATTCGGCCCAGCATGAAAATGGGTGGCGATAACCGCCACCCATCAATCACGACATTATTGCGGCTTACAGCGGTTTGCACATTGAATGACCAACCTTCGTAGGGGCAACCCCCCGTG
>CALAGB010000474.1 GCA_937891245.1 uncultured Thermomicrobiales bacterium
CGATCTCTTTATCAGCAACGACACCGGCCCGGCGCACGTCGCCAACGCGCTCGATGTGCCGAGCATCACGATTTTTGGTCCGGCCGAGTTCACGCGCTGGGCGCCGCTCGATTGCGAACGACACATCGTCGTGCGTCATCCGGTTGCCTGCAGCCCCTGCCCGCACCGCATCTGCCCGATCGACCACCGCTGCCTCCGCCGGATCACCCCGGACCAGGTGATCGCGGCCGCCGAACGACAACTGGTTACCGCGAATTGCGAACCCACCTTCTCTGTCATCCTGAGCCGCAGCGAAGGATCTCCTCTCCGTGCCCCGACCGCATGCTCGCCTGGGCAAGTCAAGAGAGATCCTTCGCTGCGGCTCAGGATGACAGGGGGGCGGCTCTGGACGACGGGAGAGCGGGGTGACGAAGCGGACAGGACGACGGGAGAGCGGGGTGAAGAGGGGAATAGGAGGGCACGATGACAGAGAACCAGGACGCCGTGGGGAACAGGATGAAGGAGATCCTCCAGGTGAGAGGGGTCAACCAGGCCGCGCATTGCGATAGGGAGAGCGTCATCTGATGCGACGATTGAAGATTTTGATCTGGCATATCCATGGCAGTTACCTGAACACGCTGGCGCGTATCGAGCACGACTGGTATCTGCCCATAAAGCCCGGACGGCCGGAAGGCTACGGCGGACGTGGGCCGACGTTCGATCTGCCCGGCTACGTGCGTGAGGTGCCGGCCGAGCTGGTACGCGATCTCGATCTTGACCTGATCATTTATCAGACACCGCAGAATTTCGTCCAGGATCGCTACGAGATCCTGTCGGTGGAGCAGCAGCGCCTGCCGGCGATCTACCTGGAGCACAACACGCCGAAGCCTGATGCGGTGCATTCGCGCCATCCGGTCGACGATCCGAACGTGCTGCTGGTTCACGTGACGCACTTCAATCGGTTGATGTGGGACAACGGTCGCACGCCGACGACGGTCATCGAGCATAGCGTGGCGCTCGATCCAGCGCTCCGCTATCAGGGCGATCTGGCCCAGGGGATCACCGTCATGAACGGGATGCAGGCACGGCCGCGTATCTCCGGCCTCGATCTCTTTCTGCACGCGCAGGCGCGGCTGCCACTTACGGCGGTCGGGATGCAGACCGAAGAACTCGGCGGGCTGGGGGATGTGCCGTACCGCGAGCTGCACCGGCAGGTGACCCGCTATCGTTTCCTCTTTAGCCCGGCGCGCTACACCAGCCTGCCGCTGGCCGTGATCGAGGCGATGACGATCGGCATGCCGGTCGTCGCACTCGCGACGACCGAACTCCCTTCGGTCATTGAACATGGCATGAACGGCTACGTCTCCTGCGACATCGATGAACTGCTTGAGGCGATGCAGGCATTGATCGCGGACCCGGTGTTGGCCCAGCGGATCGGCGCGAGCGCTCGTGAAACCGCCGGGGAGCGCTTCGGCCTCAACCGCTTCGCCCGAGATTGGAATCGAGCCTTCGCCGAGGTGCTCGAGCTTGGCGGCCGATCTCGTCTGGGACGGCAGGAGGTGCTGCTATGAGACAACGCATCGCGTTTCTCAGCGAACACGCCAGCCCGGCCGCGCGGCTCGGTGGCGAGGATGCCGGTGGACAGAACGTCTACGTTGACGAGATCGCCCGGAATCTGGGTGAACTCGGCTATGAGGTCGACGTCTTCACCCGACGTGATTCGCTCGATACACCTGAGGTGATCGAGTGGACGCCGGGCGTGCGCATCGTCAATCTCATGGCCGGACCACTCGACCGGCGACCGAAGGACGCGCTCTGGCCGTTGATGCCGGAGTTTCGTGAAAACCTGCTGCGGTTCATGCGGCGCACCGGCACACGCTACGATCTGATCCACGGTAATTTCTGGATGTCCGGCTGGGTCGCCGCCGAACTCGGTGAACGGCTCGCTCTACCGGTTGTCCAGATCTTCCACGCCATGGGTCTGACCAAGCAACGGCATCAGGGTGAGTCCGACACCAGCCCCGGCGAGCGCATCGCAATCGAGCGCGACGTCATCCGACGAATCGACCGGCTCATCGCACAGTGCCCAAGCGAGCGGGCCGAATTGGTTGACGACTACGGCGCCGATCCGGCGCAGGTCGTCACCATTCCTTCGGCGGTCAACACCGACGTGTTTCAGCCGCTGCCTCAGGCGGAGACGCGAGAGGCGCTCGGGCTGCCATGCGACACGCCGGTCGTCGTCTACGTTGGCCGGATGGTGCCGCGCAAGGGTGTGCGTAACCTGCTGCGCGCGGCGGCCTTGCTCATCCAGCGGCGACAGCCGCTGACGGTGCTGCTCGTCGGCGGTGAGACGCGCGAGCCGGATGACGCGGTGACGCCGGAGATCGGCGTGCTGCGCCGGCTGGCGACCGAACTCGGCATCGCTGAACATGTCATCTTCACCGGCAAGCGCCAAAGGGACGAACTCTCGCGCTACTACAGCGCCGGCGACGTTGTCGTGACGACTCCCTGGTACGAGCCGTTCGGTCTGACGCCGCTCGAAGCGATGGCCTGCGGCCGCCCGGCCGTCGCCTCGGCGGTTGGCGGTCTTACCTACACCATCGCGGACGGGCAGACCGGGTTTCTGGTGCCGCCGGAAGACCCGGCGTCGCTCGCTGCTCGACTGAGCCGGCTGCTCACTGACGATGCGTTGCGCCTCGCGCTGGGACGACAGGCACGTGAACGGGTTGAGGCGCAGGTCACCTGGCCGGTCGCGGCGCGTCGCACCGCGCAGGTCTATGAAGAACTCTTCACGCTCGCCGGCACGCCTGCCTCGCGGTTTGTCTCAGCGAGTTATGAGATGCCGCTTGAACAGACGATTGAGAACCACTATGGCGCTGGTTGATGTCCTGATACCGACCTGTGGCCGCAAAACCGGCCTGGCTGTGGTTCTCACGAGCTTGATCGGTCAGACATCTACCGATTTCGACGTCATCATCTCGGATCAAACGGACGAGGCGCAGAGCTGCCTGCAGAGCATCGAGATCGATACGCGCGTGCGCACGCTGCGCTGGCACGGCCATCGGGTGACCTTGCATCGGCACCTGCCGCGTCGCGCTATCGGCGAACAACGGCAGTTTCTGCTCAATCAGAGCCAGGCGCGCTACGTCTACGTCGTCGATGACGACGTCCTTCTCGTTCCAACGGTGTTGGAACGCTTGCTGTCCGTCATTGAACAGGAACGTCGTGGCTTTGTTGGGACGGCTGCCACCGGCCTCAGCTTTCTCAAAGACGTACGCCCGGACGAGCAACAGATCGAGCTCTGGGATGGGCCAGTATGTGCGGAGCCGTTCGCGCCCGAGAGCATCCTGCAGGAGCGACACCGAGTCAACAACGCCGCCAATCCACTGCATCTCGAACAGCGTCTCGTTCGCCATGGCGAGACGGTACGGTACAAGATCGCCTGGATCGGCGGGGCGAGCGTGCTCTATGATCGCGCCGAACTGGTCAGTGAAGGTGGGTTCTCGTGGTGGAATCGCCTGCCACCGGAGCACGCCGGCGAGGCGGCAGTGGCTCAGTTCATCCTCATCCACGACTACGGCGGCTGCGCCATCCTGCCGAGCGGCACCTATCATCTCGGGTTGCCGACAACCAATTCCAATCGCCAACGGAATGCGACTGAACTCTTCGGACGAATCCTGGTTGAACGCGCTGAGGATTCATTCACGAACGCGCAGCCGCAGGCTAAATCGTTGATACCAATGGAGATTGCCCCATGACGACACCGAATACTGACCATCGCTTGACCGGCAAGGTCGTGCTCGTTACCGGCGCCGGGAGCGGGCTGGGCGAGGCGACCGCGCACGCCTTCGGACGCGCCGGGAGCATCGTTGCCTGCTGCGACATCAACGAGATGGCCGCGCGGCGCGTCAGCCACGCGCTGTCCGGTTACGACGCGCAGAGCGTTGCCATCGGCTGCGACGTCAGCGACGAGCGCGCCGTCTTCGACACGGTTGAGCGCGTCGCCGATCAATTCGGCCGGCTCGATATCGTCGTCAACTGCGCTGCCATCGATCACACCCTTTCGGTCGATGAGATGAGCGTCGCGCAATGGGATCAGGTGATTGGCGTTAATCTGCGTGGACCCTTCCTCTTCGCCAAAGCAGCGATGCCGCGGATGCGTCGACAGGGCGGCGGCCAGATCTTCAACGTCGCTTCCACCGCCGCTACCCGTGCCTGGGCCAACGCCTCGGCCTATCACGCTTCCAAATGGGGGCTGGTCGGCTTCGGCCGCGGCCTCGGCGTCGAGGGGCGGCCCGACCATATCCGTGTAACGACGGTCATCCCCGGCGGGATGCGTACCCATTTCTTCGATCGCTTCGCCGATCAGGGCATCCCGCTGCCGGATGAGGCGAATCTGCAAGACCCGGTCAACGTCGCCAGTACCATCGTTTTCGCCGCGACGTTGCCGCCCGAATCGACCATCCCCGAGGTGATGGTCATGCCGCTGACCGAAACGAGCTGGCCGTAGCACCCACCAGGAGGTTTGTCATGGTGATCGCACGCGCACCACTCCGCATCAGTTTCGCCGGCGGCGGAACCGATATCGATGCCTATTACCAGCAATACGGCGGGCTCGTGGTGAGCAGCGCGATCACCCGTTACTGCACCGTGACGCTGCGTCCGTCCTGCGATGGCGGCATCCGCCTCACGTCAATCGACTACCGGCAATCCGAGCGCTTCGCACCGGGCGTGCTGCCGGAAGTCGTCGAGCCGCTGGCGTTGCCGAAGGCGGCCATCGAATGGTTCGTCACGCGCGGACTGCTCCATGGCGGCGTCGAGCTGACTCTTCGTTCGGATGTACCGCCCGGGACCGGGCTCGGCTCGTCGAGCGCCATGGCCGTCGCACTCGTGCGTGCGCTGGCCACCCATTGCGCGCAGGAAATGACCCCAGCGCAGGTTGCCGAGTTCGCCTGCGAGCTGGAAATCGGGCGCCTGAACATGCCGATCGGCAAGCAGGATCAGTACGCCGGTGCCTTCGGTGGGCTCAACGCCATTGTCTTCGAGCCGAACGCGGTGCGCGTCGAGCCGCTCGATCTCGCACCCGACACGCTCGGCCGGCTCAACCGGCGCCTACTCCTCTTCGCGACCGGTAAACAGCGCAAATCGACCGACATCCTGCGTGGTCAGCGGGCCGACACTGGCCGCAAGAAGCCGGTCGTCGACGCACTGCACGAGATCAAGGCGATCGCCGGTGACGTGCGGCAGGCGCTGCTGTCCGGCGAGCTCGATGAGGTCGGGGGGTTGCTCGAGCGTGGCTGGCAGCAGAAGAAGCAACTCTCAACGGCTATTTCCAACGGTGCCATTGATCGCTGGTACAGGCTCGCCCGCGAAGAGGGCGCGCTCGGCGGCAAGATCGTCGGGGCCGGCGGCGGCGGCTTCCTCCTTCTCTACTGCGCACCCGAGCGACACGACGCGGTGCGCCGAATTCTGTGCCAGCACGGCCTGTGTGAACTCCGCTTCGCGCTTGAACCGAATGGTGCGTGCACGCTCGATGACTGTCCGGCGAGCGACGAGGCGCGCCTCGCCATCGTTAATGCGGAAGGACGTGATGTCCATGATGCGACATACGATTGAACGCTACTGGCACGAGATCGCGGATCTGGCGAACGGGATGCCGGCCGGTACGATCTCACTCGTCGCTGAGACGTTGCTTGACTGCCACCAGCGTGGCGGCTCGATCTACTTTATCGGGAACGGTGGCAGCGCCGCGACCGCTTCACACTGGGTCTGCGACCTGGCGAAAGGCGTGCGTGGCGGACAACAGCGCTCGTTCCGCGCGATCTCACTGACCGACAACATGCCGCTCGTCACCGCCTGGGGCAACGACACCAGCTACGAGCGGGTCTTTGCCGAGCAGCTGGCGCCGCTGGCACGCCCCGGCGATCTCGTGGTGCTGATCAGCGCCAGCGGCAATTCGCCAAATGTGCTGCTGGCCGCGCAGACGGCCCGTGTCGCGCGCGCGCGGACGATCGGCCTGACCGGCCGGACCGGCGGTCGCCTACGGAAATTGGTTGACCTGAACGTGCGGGTACCGAGCGACGTGATCGAGCAGGTCGAGGATGTGCATGTCATCATCGCACATAGCGTCTGTGTCGCCTTGCGCGCCCGGCTTGAGTCCGAAGCGTTCCTTCGCGAAACCGGCGATCCGCTGGATATCGGCCTCAATCGCGTGTTCGAAGAAGCGACCACCGAGGCCGGCTCGTAGGCGAACGGAATAGCTCGCGCAGAGGCGCAGAGACGCGGAGATTTCTCAATCAAGTGCGTTGCGCTCTCTGCGTCTCTGCGCGAGAATCACTCGCCCCTCGCACGCCGCGAACGTACACTTGCGGGTGACGGAAACGGGGATGAATGGCGACAACGCGGCTGAACCGGCGACAGCGACGCGAACTCGATGTCAGCCACTTGATCGAGGGGCGCTTCGCGGCGCAGGCGAGCAACCTTTTGCACGAACACAACGTACGCGTTTGCCACTGGCGCGGCAACATGAGCGGCATCGCCTGGATCGGCCACCCACGTCGACCGATCGAAGCGCCGCATCCACGCTCTGCACTCAGCTTCGCCGTACTGGCACACGAAGTCGGGCATCATGTGCTCGGCAATGTGCGTCCCCGCTGGCGCGAGGAACAGCTTGCCTGGCAGTTCGCCTTCACGCAGATGGATGCGCTCGGTGTGCCATTGACGGCTGCCGTGCAAGAACGCTACGCCGCCTCAATGCGTTATGCGCTCGCCAAGGCGCTGCGTCGCGGCCTGCGCGAAATCCCCGCTGAGCTCGCCGAGTTCGTCACACCCGGAAATCCAACGTAAACATAATTCAAGGCCGAACGGATTACGGCTGCTCCGTCGCAGAGCGGTCGTCTGGTATGGCATCGGCTTCGGTGCCTGAGAGCGTTCGCGCTCGCAACGCGCGACTCAAACGACGACGCTCGGGAAACCGGCGACTCGGAACCCCATAGCTCGACGCCCCTCGAAGACGATCGTTCCGTCGAGATAGTTGCCGTTCGATACGTGACACCGCGAGGCGTACCGACTTATCGGCGGTCGAGGAACTAGCATCCGCCGCATATCGTGGTCCCGAATGCTCTTCCTGTACCCGTAGCTGCGCTTCAATGTCCGGCCGGTTCACATGTTGAATGAGCCGCAGATCGACGCTCGGATCAGCTAGTGGGTTGTCGAGACGTCGCTCGAGGCGTCTGAGCTGCCGCTCAATCCGTCGGACCTCCAGTCTGTTGAGCGTCAAACCGCGAAGTTGCAGAGTGATTGGCGGCGATTTCTCCGTCATCGTTTGCTCCCGTAGGTATCGTCGTTTGAGAAAGCGTCGCATCAGTACCGGACGAAGGCGCCCAATCCGTCATGACGATCGAGCAGATCCGCTGCCGGCCCTTCGATGATTTCTATGCGCCCCGACTGATCCAGCACATCCAATACGAGTTGCTCGCGGAGGTCGGGCACCTTCTCGATTTCAGATCCGCAACTCGGACACACCGAGTTTGAGGTTGTTAATCTGCCGCAATTTCCACATATGGAGATAGCGCCAGCGAGATTGGAGTTCATCACCAGCGTATCGACACGACCATCATTGACCGCAGGTAGCGTCTCCTCCAATCCCAACACCGCACCACCGGCCCCGGCGCGTTCGACAAGACGCTTGACGGTCTCCACTTCGGATTCTCGTTCGCGGCGTTGAGACGCTTCGAGCGCCTCGGCCAGTACCTCGCTTTCACTCGCGGTAATCGGCAACGGCAGCGATTCGGCGAAGCGGGCTTTGAGCGGTTGGGGAAGGTTATTTCGCAACATATCCACAGCTTCTTCCGTGCCCGCGAGGAAGAGCCGATCAAAGGGCTGTTCATGCATCATTCGCATTAATGCTTGTGCCACGACACGAAGATGCTGCAGCGCGAACTCTTCGTGCCTCCGGCGCTGCCTTGTTTGAGCCATGCCGCTCCAGGCAATCATTCCGGCCTTCCCGGGCGTGCCACGCCCGCCGCGAATGCCGGTTGATCGCGTGCGGCGTGGAAAGTCGCCCGGCGCATATTTCCCGGTGAAATCGCTTTCGAACGATTCGTAAAGCTCAATCGCTCCAAGGTAAGTCATAAACAGTCGCGCACTGCGCTTATCGACCAGCGCGACCGCGACATGTTCGTACTCGTCCATCATCTCGACCAGCGGCGTCAAGACTGTCTGCTGGCTCCAGGCGACGTCCCGCACCGGCCGGCCAGGTAATGGCACGGCCAGAAAATATTCCGGATCGATCGAGATATACAGGGCAAGTCCTGGATGCCGGGGAGTGAAGCGATGCTGTAGGAATTCTTCCACTCGTTCCACAGCGAGATCGAAGTCCTTGACGTGTTCTGACTCGTTGGCGGCAAGTTCCGTGCGTACAGCCCGCGTGGAGTTGCGGAAGAACACGAGGTAGTCGCGCCCCGGAACGCGCCGGATCGATGTATCCAGGAATACAGAGAGCACCCCGCTGCTCGCGGGAGGCGCGTTCTGCACGAATGTGAATGCATTCGGGAGATCGCGGACGTCGTCATAGATGATTTGAGCTTGAATCATGGTCCATGCAGCTCTCACGTCGGAACTGGCAGATTCGATGATTGGCGCGTGAGCCGTCGACGACTAAGCGTGTTCACGTTTATTAAGATCTGGCCACGCCCGCGAACCTGGCCTTCGGCGCCCACTGTTAATGGCGCACGGTTCGGGCCATCGAAATCACTCGGGATAACGAGAGCGGTAACCGACGTCAATCGCCGGTGGCGTTCGCTTCCGCGGCGTCGCCGGTATGAGTGCGGACATCAGGCTATTGCCGCGTCACGGCCGTCGAGCCATGTTCTCGCCGGACAGAGCGCTCACTGCTGAGCCAGGACATCGTCCTCCGCAGCGTACTCTTCGGGCGTCGGGCCACCGGCCGGTGGGTCGGAGCGTTCCCAGTCGATCGTCCGGGCGAGGGCGTCGTCGCGGGCGATCTCTTCGCGGAAGCCGAGTTCGTGGCGAATGCGTGATGAAGCGGCATCCATCTCCTGGGCCGGGTTGCCGGACGAGCGCAAATGCTCCGGCAGGCGCTCGGAGGGCAACGCGAGGATTTGGCCGGACCAGCCGGTCTGCGCCACGATCAGTTGAAGCCAGTCGAGTTCGGTGAGCGCTTCCGGCTCCGAGACGTTGTAGATTCGCCCGGCGGCGCGGTCGTCGGTCACGGCCAGGGCGACAGCTGCCGCGACGTTGTCGACGTAGGAACGGGCGAAGCGACGCCGGGCAACAACCTCATCGAGCAGGATCGCCGGGCGTCCATCATCGATCCGCTTCAGATAGGGCCAGAGCCGGTGTTGCGCGTCGCCCGGGCCATAGACGACCGGGAGACGGAGCACGGTGCCCGCCAGATCGGGCTGGCCGAGCACCAGCCGCTCGACGTTGAGCTTGTCGTAGTTGGCGTTGTCCGCCAGACGCGGGCTGCCGCCACCCGCGCGGTAGAGATAGAGCTTCGTGCGCACCGGTGAATCCTCGGTGATCGGCATTGGTTCGATATCGCCGCCTTCAAAGCCGGTCAGCACACCGTAGGCATGGTAGACGTCCATGCTGCTGATCGCGACCAGGCGTCGGGCGGTGCCGCGCACGGCGTCGATCGTCACTTGCGCGTCGTAGCCGGTCATGGCGCGCATATCGAGCACGACATCGGGCGCCAGTGCGCGGAACTCGCCGGTAAATTGGCCCATCTCGGCACGGGCGCCGTGAAGATGGCGTACCCCTTCCGGCAGGTCGACCTCG
This sequence comes from uncultured Thermomicrobiales bacterium, assembly GCA_937891245.1. GTDB lineage: Bacteria > Chloroflexota > Chloroflexia > Thermomicrobiales > Thermomicrobiaceae > CALAGB01. The sequence continues at coordinate 9,781 of CALAGB010000474.1, forward strand.
TGCTCGCCCCGATGGAAGATCGTGACGTCGTGGCCCATCCGCGCGAGTCGCCGCACGACGAACGGACCGATAAATTGCGTGCCGCCGATCACCAATACGCGCATCGCCCCTCCATTCATGCTCACCTGTTCGCCGCGTGAGCATACCAGCCTCGCTCGCCTGCCGGAATGCCGCCGGTCGCACCTTGTTACACTAAGGGAGGACGTTGTCTGGGGCCGATTGCTCGGGGAATCGGAGCAGAGGACGGAGATTTTTGTTATGTACGATCGCCAAACGTGGAGCCGTCTCGCCCGCCTGAAGGCCCGCAAGATCTATCGCGAAATGCAGATCGAGGGGCTCGATCGAAACGATCTCTCGCGCAAATTGCGCGAAGTCGCCGAACGCGAGGAAGCGGCGGTGCGTCGGTTTGTTGCGGAATACGGGATTGATACGATCGATGTGCGGCTCCTGCTGCAACTGGCGCTGGGCGACGAAGCGATTGCACGCGCCGGCTGCCGCGAACTTGCACAGGGCCGTTCGATTCAGCAGGCGATTGCCGTAATTACGATGGTAAGCGGGGAAGAATATGTCTTCGGCCGCTTCCCCGGACGGAGATAAACGCGATGTCGACGGTCACCGATCTGCTCACCGCCAACCGGCGGTACGCTTCAACTTTCACCCACGGGAATCTGACCGCGCCGCCGACCCGGCGCATCGCGATTCTCACCTGCATGGATGCCCGGCTCGATCCAGCAAAATTCCTCGGACTCAGCGAAGGCGAGGCGCACGTCATTCGCAACGCCGGTGGGCGGGCCAATCCGGACGCGCTCAACGCCCTCGTCATCTCGCAGCAGTTCCTCGACACTAATGAGGTCGTCGTGATCCACCATACGCAGTGCGGCATGACCGGACTGCGTGACGAGGCTGTGACGGAGTTGCTGTCCGAACGCTTCGGCGGACCGGTTGAGCGACAACAGTACGGCGGTTTCGACGACCCGGTTCAGAGCGTGCTCGACGATATCGCGACGATTCGCGCCGATGCCCGCATCCCCGACGATCTCCCCATTTCCGGCTTCATCTACGACGTCGAAACGGGCCTGTTGACTCCAGTCGACTGACCCGACTCGATCCCATCGCTTCTCGGGTTGCGAAGCGCGAGCAGATGACGACTGCCTGATTCCCATTGCAGCATCGTCATGTGTCATGGCTTGCGATATGAATCGGTGCGGCGCAGGATATGACGTATCCGCACAGACAGGAGCGCCGATCTTGCCTCATGCGCAAATTCAGATGAATGGAGGTTCGTATGCATCTGCATCACCATTCGGCGGACCCACGCGCTCTTGCTCCGCACGACGGTCGCATCGTCGTGCCGACGCCAGCAGGACCGAGGCGGATCGGGCACGCGCACTTTTGGGAACGCGCGTTCTCGAGGCGTCAGTTCATGCGCGGAACGGCCGTGACCGCGAGCCTGATGCTCGGCGCGGGGTTGTTCCAGCCGGCGGGCGCCGCCTCACCACATCATCCGCTGTTTGGGAACGCCGACCCCAGGCCGATTCCAGGCGGCACGGATCTGTCTGATTTGCTCGGCCTCGGTTCCGGACCACTCTTTCATTTCTTCTTCCCGGCGTTTGGGCAAGATGTGTCGACGATTACCGACTTCGTGGGCCACGTCGGGGCGGCTGAGGTTCAGGGGACCGGAACGCTCACGAACACCTCATCCCTCGAGACATCCACGCTCACCTTCGACGCCGACATGCGGTTCATGGATGGCCTCTATGTCGCCGATGACGGCCGACCCCGCCACGGCACGTTCGGCTTCATCTGACTTGACCTCTTCACTGGTCAGTTCGACCAGCAGGTTTCAGACATTAATCCGGGAATCGCTCCGAGTGGCCTCTTCTGGACGATTCCGATTCCATCCGACAGTGTCCGGACAAATCTTGGCGCCGGGACGGCGTCGATGCAGATGAATGACGTCAACCTCCCTGATTTCGGCAATATCTTGAACACCATCGGGGCGATCGATCCACCGACCCCGACGATCGATACGACGGCATCCTTCGATGTGCGCTGGCAGGACAAGGGACCACGGACACGATTGAGCGACGCGACAAACCACTTCAACGGCATGTTCATCGACTGTAACGCCACGATCGACTGGTCGGCCAATCAACCGTCCACGCATTTCCAGTTCGTGTCGGCCGATGCAGATACGTCGACGACGGTTTCCGCAGTGATCGGGTTCGAGCGAAACGGACGCTTTTTCAACGGCTGAGCGTTTCGTCCCACGCTGATCGATCGAGGCGACAGCAGCCGTCCTGGCGCTGGGTGCGGATCCGTTGACCCGCACCCAGCGTTTTCGATAGCACGCGTCAGAGGTGTCTACACCCCCAACTCCCAGACCGTGGCGTGGGCACTCGGATCGGTTCGGTACTCGGCGCCGTTCTCGGTAATCTCG
>CALAGB010000475.1 GCA_937891245.1 uncultured Thermomicrobiales bacterium
GTATTATCGTCGCAGGTACCTGTCATTACACACAGGCTACCGACTACATACACAAAAGTTCAACCGGCGATGCTGCCTCAGTTCATGGCTTTTGGCGAAACTATTCCGGCGTAGGTACATGTCCAAGTACTGCCACCGTAACCGTGTATCTACAAGCCTGGTGGTGTGACGACTATCCATATTCGTGTTATTGGGCCACGCTTACCGTGGGCCAAGCTGATGTGTACAATGGAGGCGGCGGCGGCAATCGAGCAACTGCTCGGTGGGACTGTGCAAGCGATAATGTAGTCGGGTGGCGCGCATTCGTCGATGTCGACCTGGACAATTGGAGTGATCCTGCCGGATACACCTACACGGATCCAGTCAATCTCGCATGCAGCCCGTCATGATTCCGACTAGTTCATCCGTAGAAGGGAGTCGAGGCAGCCGTTTTATGAGCAAGCGCGACGGTTGGGCTCCGTATGACCCCAAGAATGATCCGAATGCCATCCGGCCGGTCGGGCCAGACCGATCCGGCCGGGTGGTTGGCATCGGCGCCCTTTGCGATTTCGCGACTGGGGCTCCCGAGTCGGGCCCATCACAAAGCTACTCAATCGAGGAGTTTGTGGAACTGGAGGACGGCCGGAGAGTGGTGGTGGTGAATGATCGTGGCTGGACAGAGAGTTCGGTCAGGAAGCTCGTGGAACTGGAGGATGGGCGACGGGTGGTCCTGGAAAATGTGGCGCCGGCCGGTACCGGCGAGACACCGGACAGCATCCGACAGCAAGTGCTAAACGTCGTCCTGCCTGATGACGATGACGAAGCGCTCAAGGAACCCCACCCATGGTCGCATCTCGCCGAGTGCGCACGGAGGCTGGGAGTTGAGGTGACCGCCGACGAGTTGAAGGCACTGGACTACAAGGTGATTCTCACTGACCGGTTGGCCCAATGGCTGAAGACTCCTTGAATTGCCGCTGCCGAAGCCCTATGCTATACTGCGCTCGATATTGATCCGGGCGATTAGCTCAGTTGGTTAGAGCGCCACGTTGACATCGTGGAGGTCACTAGTTCGAGTCTAGTATCGCCCACTTCAAGAGACCGCTGGCACCAGATGGCGGTTTCAGTTTGCCGTCGAACGAGGCGGCCGCTTTGACGTCGCACCGTTTCGGCCCTATACTGCCAGGTACAATCGAATCACGGCGATGATCGGGACGAGTACCCGGCTGGAGCCATCAGAGATGCGGAGCCGTCGGCTGGAAGCTCCGCACAGGCGAATCCCGGCGAATACCTCCCGTGAGCTGGTCGGCGAACGCGTAAGCCAGTAGTCAGACCCGGATGCCCCCGATAGCGGGCGCCATGAGCGTCGCGAGTCTTCTCGCGACGGAATCTGGGTGGAACCACGACAGTCTCAGCCTGCCGTCCCTTACTGGGCGGTGGGTTTTTTGTTTTGGCAAGTCAGGCTCCGCAGGAACGGAGGCGGCCATGACCACGAACACCACCCGCGCCGTCGTCTCTGTCGGGCGACGGCTGAACACGAACGATCGAACGTGAACGCACGCGAACAGGAGCAGAAATCGATGGCACAGGTATCTAACAGCCCGGAGATTCAGGCGGACATCGCGAACAACGATGAACTCGAACTGGCCAGGATGCGGCACTCGGCGGCGCACGTGATGGCCGAAGCGGTGCTCTCGATCTTCCCGGATGCCAAACTGGCCATTGGCCCGGCGATCGAGAACGGCTTTTACTACGATTTCGACTTACCGCGCTCGTTGACGCCCGATGACCTTGAGGCGATCGAAAAGCGTATGACCGAAATCCGCAAAGGCGCCTTCCCCTTCAAACGCGACGAGCTCTCGCGCGAAGACGCGCTCGATTACTTTGCCGATCAGCCGTACAAAGTCGAACTGATCAATGATCTGCCGGACGATGAGGTCATTTCGCGGTACACGCAGGACACCTTCACGGATCTCTGCCGCGGCCCGCATGTCGACAACACGTCGCAAATCGGCGCGTTCAAGCTGCTGAACGTCGCTGGCGCTTACTGGCGCGGCGACGAGAAGCGGCCAATGCTGCAGCGCATTTATGGCACGTCCTGGCGCAACCAGAAGGAACTCGACGGTTACCTGGAGCAGTTGGAGGAAGCGCGCAAGCGGGATCACCGCAAGCTCGGCCGTGAATTGGGGCTCTTCTACTTCTCCGAGGATGTTGGGCCGGGCGTCCCGCTCTTTACCCCAAAGGGCGAGATGCTGCGCCACCTGATGGAAAGCTATGTCCGCGATGTGCAAACACGCTACGGCTACGAGCACGTCTGGACAGGCCACTTGGTGCGGGAGCGGCTCTATCGCAAGTCCGGCCATTATGACAACTACGCCGATGTCATGTTCCCGCCGATGGTCGACGGCGAAGATGTCTATCGGCTGAAGCCGATGAATTGTCCGTCGCACATGACGCTCTACAACGAGATGGGCGTCCACTCGTATCGCGAACTGCCGCTCCGCTTTGCCGAATTCGCCACGCTCTACCGCTATGAAATGAGCGGGACACTCTCGGGTCTGACGCGCGTACGCGCGCTGACCCAGGACGATTGCCACATCTTCTGCACCGAGGCGCAGATTCAGGAGGAGTTCAGTCGCTGCCTGCACCTGATCACCGAAGTGCTATCGACCTATGGGCTCTCCGACTACCGGGTGCAACTCTCGCTGCCCGGAGCCGAAGGCAAGTATGTGCGCGATGACGAAAAGTGGGCCAAGGCCGTGGCCGCACTGAGCGGCGCGCTCGACGCCGAGGGGATTGCCTACGAAGCGGCCGAAGGCGAAGCCGCTTTCTACGGCCCGAAAGCCGATTTCATGGCGAAGGACGCGCTCGGCCGCGAATGGCAGTTATCGACGATCCAGGTCGACTTCATCCAGCCGGAGCGTCTGGGTTGCGAATACGTCGGCGAAGATGGCCATACGCATACGCCGGTACTGCTGCATCGGGCCGTCACCGGCACGACCGAGCGCTTCCTGGGCTTGCTCATCGAGCACTTCGCGGGCGCGTTCCCGGTCTGGCTGGCGCCGGTCCAGGCACGCATCATCCCGATCGCCGACCGGCACAATGCGTATGCCGCGGACGTGTTGCAGGCGTTGACCGATGCCGGCATTCGCGCGGAGGTCGACGATGCGAGCGATCGGATGCAGGCGAAGATTCGTCGCGGACAGGTCGAGCACGTGCCCTATATGCTGGTTGTCGGCGATAAGGAAGCCGACAACCGAGCGGTCGCCGTTCGGCTGCGCACGAACGAAAACCTCGGCGCCATGAGTCTGGACGAGTTCATCCCGCTGGTCCTCGCCGTCACCGACACCAAGTCGCTCAGCCTGCAAGCCAACGTCGAATAGCTGCCCGCACCAGCCCGGAACCGTAGGGGAGGAGCTTGCTCCTCCCGCCGGTCGGCGACGTTCCGCCGGCCGCGTCCTTCCCGTTCAACCGTCTTCAACGCTCATCCGAAGGCCGCACAATGGCGCTTACGCGCGTGTTCGGCGGCACACATACAGGGGCAAGGCGCCGGTCCAACACTGAAATGCTCAATTAGCGATGCGCCGCTGAGACACGGTCGCCTGAACGGCGACCGCGGGAGGAGCAAGCTCCTCCCCTACAATGCGAATCGAAGCCGAGCCCGATGATGTGCTGCTAGACCCAGACCTCTTTGAGCACGCGCAACCAGTTGTCCCGGCAGATCTTGGCGATCGATTCGTCGTCGTAACCGCGCCGGTCGAGCTCTTCGACGATCGCCCAATCGTGGGCGGCATCCTTGAGCGCATCCGGTACCCCGGCACCGTCGTAGTCGGAGCCGAGGGCGACATGATCGATGCCGACGAGATTGACGATGTGGTCGATGTGATCTACGAGCACGCTGAGCGGTACGTCCGAACCTGATTTGGCACCTTCGACCAGGAAGCCAACGGCATAATTGATGCCCATCAGGCCGCCGTTTTTCGCCAACTCTTTGATTTGGCGGTCGGTCAGATTGCGCTCATGATCGCAGACCGCTCGCGCATTCGAATGGCTCGCCACGATCGGCTTGGTGCTCGCGGCGATGACATCCCAGAAACCGGGCTCGTTCAGGTGTGAGACATCGATCAGGATGCCCATCGTGTTGCACTGCTTCACCAATTCATGCCCGAGGCCGGTAAGCCCCTGACCGTGGTTGTCCGGCCCGACGCCCTCGGCAAAGATCGTCGGGCGGCTCCAGACCAGGCCCAGCGAACGCAGGCCAAGCTCGTAGCTGAGCCGGAGCACGACAAATTCCGGATCGATCGCCTCAGCGCCCTCGTAGTGCACGATCGCGCCGAAGACGCCGCGGTCGAGGCAGCTGACGAGTTGATCGTAGCCGCGAATCAGCTCCATATGTCCATCGGACGCGGCCACGGTGCGCTTCAGCAGATCGACCGCGCGCAACGTCTCGATCAACGCATGGGTCGGCAAGAGTTCGCTCGGCAAGAAGACGGCGCTGATCATCGCGCCGATATTGCCCTTGCGGGCCCGCGGCAGGTCAACATGCCCGATCGTCGATTCTTCGAGAAAGCTGCGACCGGTATGGGTGAGCGACAGGAGGTAATCGGTGTGTCCATCAATAATTGGGATGCGACGCAGTCCTTCGGCAGACATCGGTGTTCCTTCCCCTCAACAGCAGTCTCCGATGCGGCGATCATGACAGGTGCCTGCGCGGTTGGGCAAGTACTACCGAGACCCAATCGTCGCTATTTTGGCGCTCTCGCGGTCAGATGCAGGCCCGAGGCGAGCGTACGCCCGCCGTAAAGACGGTCCTCTAGATAGGAAAGGCGCCAGGTGAAGAGGAAAACACCGCGAGAAATCAGCCCCACCGCACGCGGCGGAAGCGTGCCATCACCGCCCGCAGCACGTTCGCGCTGCCAGTAATCGACGATATCGTGGATCTGCCCGGTGAGATGAAAGCCGTACCGAACATGACTGACCTCGAAGTCGGCCTCCCAAACGCTCCGGATGAGCGCTTCGGCCACGAAGCGGTTGATGTGGCCAACATGATCGCGCTTCCAGCGATGGATCGGCACGCGCGCCGAATGCCGCAGCATGTGATAGAGCGTGCCCGGCTCGGCCTCGAGCGGAACGAAGAAATGCAGCACGCCACCCGGCTCCAACACTCGTCGCGACTCGCGCAGGAGCGCCCGAAAATCAGGCACATGCTCGAGCAAATCGAAGAAGATTACGGCGGAAAAGCTGCCGTCGCGGTAGGGCAACACGCACGCATCGAGCGCGACGTACTGCGATGTCGTGTCGCGTTGTCGCGCTTCGCGCAGGGCGCTCAAACTCAGATCGCCGCCGTGAACATGCAAATCGGGGCGCGAGCGATTCAGCGCACGCACATAGCGGCCGGCGCCACAGCCCAATAGCAGCACGCGGCCGTACGTGTCACCCAGGGCATCGAGCGCATCGTGCAAACGTAACGCCGCCAGGCTGTGGTCGTTCAGTCCGACTTCGTCCCGGCCCTGAATCTTCTTGGGATCGTCGATGTCGTAGTCGCCAACCTGTCTCATGCGCGTGACCGGTAGTACTCAACCAGCGGTGCGAGATCCGGCACGACGACATCTGGCTGCACGTCGGACGTTTTCAACTCTTCGAGCGTCGAAACTCCGGTGAGCACCATCAGAGTGATGAATCCGGCACGATTACCGGCCAAGATATCGGTATCGAGACGATCGCCGAGCATCACCGTCTCGGCCGGTTGCGTTCCGAGCAAGGCGGCGCCCTGAACGAGCATCCCGGTCGACGGCTTGCCGATTACCTCGGGCTCGACGCTCGTCGCGGCAACCAGCGCGGCCAGGATCGCGCCGGCACCGGGAATCAGCCCTTCTTCGGACGGGAACGTCGTGTCGGGATTCGTGGCGACAAATCCGGCGCCGCGACGTATGGCGAGCGTTGCGATCCGGAGTTTGTCATACGTCACCTCGAAGTCGGCTCCGCTGGCAACGACCTCCGCGTTAGTCGTCGCCGGCACGAAGTAATCGTCGCCAAAGACCGCATCCTCGAGCGCTTGCATACCGAGAACGTAGACCGAGGTACCGCGCGGATACTTCGCTTTCATGCGCGCCGCCGTCGCCTGCCCCGAGGTCAGGATCCGTTCGGCGCGAACCGAGACACCCATCTTTGCGAGCTTCTCGACGTACTGCTCAGGCGAGCGTGTCGAGTTATTGGTTGCCAGGACGTACGGTATACCGCAACGATCGAGCGACTGGAGAAAATCGTTGACGTGGGGCAGCCCGGCATCGCCGCGATAGAGCACCCCATCCATATCGATCTCGTAGCCACGCGCGCTTTCAAGCGCGGTCTGCAAATCCGAAGCCGTCGCGACCGTCACCATAGATTCGTATCCCTCATCACCTCATCGGCCTGCCGGTGGCGCGGTTACCGCCTCGCCAATCGCGAGGATACCATAGCCTCAGTGTTACTCAGCTTTTCGACGCGGAGCGTCGGGAATCTCGTGCTATACTGCCCCAGCGCAATAAGCGAGATTCGCGAAATTGGAGGGGAAAGCGTGGCTCAGGCAAACGGGAGTTTGAACGCCGATGCGGCACAGCGCATCATCGATCAGATTGATCAGGACGAAGTCATCGCGTTTCTGCGCGAGCTCGTCCAGATTCCGTCGGTGAACCCACCGGGCGATGTCCGCACCGCGATGAAGGTCTGCGCCGACAAGCTGACGGCCGAAGGATTCGAGGTTCGCTTCATCACCGAAGATGAGACGAAGCCGAATATGGTGGCCGAACTGAAGCGCGGCGACGGCCCGACGCTCCTCTTCAACGCGCACCTCGACGTTGTGCCGACCGGCCAGGAATCGGCCTGGTCACATCCGCCGTTCGCCGCCGATCTGGCCGACGGTAGGGTTTATGGCCGTGGCGCAGGCGACGATAAGGCGAGCGTCACGGCGCAGGTCATGGGCGCCATCGCGCTTGCTCGATCCGGCGTCGCGCTCAACGGCACGCTCATCGTCAACGAAGTCGCTGACGAAGAGATCGGCGGCGCTCTCGGCGCCCATCTCGTCGCGAATTCAGACTCGATCAAACCCGATTTCGTCATCGTCGGTGAGCAGACACTGAATCGCATCTGTATCGGAGAAAAAGGCGGCGCCGGCACGCGGGTCGTCGTCCATGGCCGCGCCGCGCACGGGGCGCTTCCCTGGGAGGGCGTCAACGCTATTGAAGGCATGGCCCGCGTCATTACGGCGCTGCAGACTGAACTCTGGCCGGTACTGGAAAAGCGGACGCACCCGTACTTCCACCACTCGTCGGCGACGATCAGCATCATCGAAGGCGGCGTCAAGACGAACGTCGTGCCGGATCGCTGCGAGATTTATGTCGATCGCCGCATCATACCCGGAGAAAAGCCGGCGGACGTCGTATCCGAGATTCGGGCCGTGGCCGAAAAAGCTGTGGCGGATATCCCTGGTATGAGCGTCACGGTCGACTCCGCCGGTTTCGGGGGACGCGAGGCGATCCTGAACGAGCCTGAAAGCGAGATCGTCAGCGGCATGCTGCGCGCGAATGAATACCTCGGCTTCAACACAAATTTGACCGGATTCAGCATGGGCACCGACGGTCGCCATTTCGCCGAACTCGGCGTTCCGACGATCATCTACGGCCCCGGCGACCCGGCGCTCGCCCACCAGCCCGACGAATGGGTCGGCGTCAACGAAGTCCTCGACGCCACCAAGGCCTACGCCCTGGCGGGCCTGTCGTTCCTCGGCAAATAAGCAGACTGAAGCATCCGCCACCTCACGGTGGCGGATGCTCCTTTTTGCCGTCTTTCGTCGCTGCGGTTCGTCAAGGCCGGGAAGTTGATTCAGGCTGAAATCGCCGTCGCGCGATCCCGCCGGCGGCGTCGGACCGTGATCACGCCGTAGCCAATAGCGGCCAGCGGCACCAGCCACCAGAGGAACACCACGACTTTCACCACTGCCGTCAAGGCATCACCGGTGAAATCTAACGATGATGCCCAGGCATCCTGCACCGCCTGCGCCAGGTCGAAGCCGTTGCCGTTTCCGTGCGTGACAATCGAAACCGGGTTGAGCGTCACGACGATGCGGGAAAACGACGTCTTCTTGTTGAGATAGTTGATGCGGCCGGTCGCCTGGTCGATCTGCGTTTCGATGTCCGAGAGATGATTATCGAGCGTCACGATATCGTTGATGCTCGTCGCCTGCTTCATCAGGTCGAGCAGCCGGTCGTGCGATGCGTTCAGGCTCTTCAGCCGGGATTGGAGATCGACATACTCGTCGGTCACGTCCTGGCTCGTCACCGATTCGCGCTGGACCTTCTTGACGCCGTTGGCCGAGCGCAGGCTGTTGATGACCTGGTCGAATTGATCAGCCGGGACGTCGAGTGTAATCGTCGCCAGTTGATTGTCACCATCGAACGACGTAGACGAAGCGAAGACAATCCCTTGTGCGCCGTCGGTGATTCCGCGGATCGTCGCCAGCATCGTCTCGACGTTGCTGACCTGCAGGTCCAGCTGAGCGGTTCGAATGACTTTCCGATCCCAGTCTGCTGTCTGCAGCGCCTGGCCGGATGAACTCGGGACGCTCGAACCGCCCGCTGCCGCTTCCGAGGCGGCATTTGGTGCGGACGACATGGCTGCCGACGATGAGGCGCTCGTGGTGATGCCAGATGATTCCGTGTCAGTCGTCGACCTGCCGCCGCCAGGTGACGAACATGCGACCAGCATCATCGCCAGCGCCGCGATCACCGCCATCTGGCACAACCAGCGCAAAGAACTCTGTCGCATCTGCGCACTCTCCTCTCATGTCAAACCGCACCCATAGACATTGCATCGTCTTCTGAAACCAAGACGACAACGACGGGAGAAAAGTTCCCGCGTCGAGTCGCGATAAGGTCTGAGCGGGTGTACGTAGCCAGACACGGAGGTGTGTGCTAGGTTATCCGGACAGCCACCGAAACGCGCGAAACGCATCGATCGCCGTTCTCTACGTCTGCAGCCGGCCACCTCGCGTTCGTAGCAGCGCTCGCGCTGTAGATGCCTGGGAGGGTAGAAAGGCCGATCATTTGACCGACACGCCCACCACATCGATGTCAAGCGGCGGGCGGACCGCTCCGATCAGCGAGAACGGTTCAGACGCCAGCACCCAACATCCTCCGCCGATCTCCGATGAAAGCACGCATACCGGTGCGCCCGAGAAGTACAGTATCTGGGGAACGCTGGTTATCACCTTCGCCCACTTCGCCCACGACTTGTATGGATCGTTCACTGCCGTTCTCATTCCGCCGGTCCAGGAAAAACTGGGGATACCACTCTCGATCGCGGCCCTCATGGTCCCCGCCCAGCAACTTCCAAGTGTTTTGCAGCCATTCATCGGCGTGCTGGCCGATCGCACGAGTAAGCGTTGGTTCGTCGTCTTCGCGCCCGCAGCTGCCGCGATCTCCATATCATCGATCGGGCTGGCGCCGCATTTCGCGCTCGTCTTGCTCCTCCTCTTCGTATCAGGCCTGGCATCAGCCTCGTTCCACACCCCCGCCGTCGCGCTGGCGGGTGAACGCGGCGGCACCAAAGTCGGCCAATCGATGGCGATCTTCCTCGGTGGTGGCGATCTCGCCCGTACGGTTGGTCCGCTCTTCATCACGGCGGCCATCAGCTGGTTTACGCTCGAAGGCTCATTCGTGGTGATGGTCTTCGGGATCATCGCGTCGGTGATCCTCTTCTTCACCGTCAACACCGAAGCAAGCGATACCGCCCAACGTGAGCGCGAACATGTTCCACTCGTACCGCTGCTCAAAGAAAAGCTGCGCTGGATCGCGGCGCTGCTCGCCTTCGTCGGCGTCTTCAGCCTCGGCTTCGTGCCGTTTTCGATCTTCCTGGTCAAGCTGCTGGTGGCGAAGGGGTATAGCGACTGGTACGCCGGCTTTTCGCTCTCGATGCTGTTCGCGGCCGGCGTGATCGGCGGCTTCGTCGGCGGAATTCTGTCAGATCGATACGGACGACGCATCATCCTGGCGCTGGCAGTCCTTGGTGGTGTTCCGCTGCTCTATGTCTATTTGTGGTTCGACGACCACTCGTACGCCGCGATCCCGATTTTGATCATCGCCGGCGTTCTGATGCGCGCGGCCCGCCCAATCCAACTGGCGTTGATGCAGGATATGCTGCCGGAAGCCCGTGGCCCAGCGTCGGGTGTTCTCCTCGCGTTTCAATTCATCTCACAGAGTGGTGCGGCGTTGGCATTTGGCGCCTTCGCTGACCAGGTCGGTATCGAGACAGCCTTCTGGATCGTGCCCGGGCTTGCCTTGATCGCGATCCCGATCGTCGCGCTTCTCCCGACGGTAACCAGTGGTTCGACGCGCGGAGCGACGTAGCGCCGATGGTTACTTAGAGCTGAAGAGCTCGCCGAGATGTGCGGCAATATCAAAGACGAGGGTGAACAGGATCGGCAAGCAGAGCACAACGATCGGGATAATCGCCAGTTTGATCAGGTCTTCAATCACGCCCACACGACGCACCCTTTCGTGATTTCGACCGGTCGTCCGGTCCGTTCAGCCTTAGTATAGAGCACTGGCGACCCACTTCCTTGCGCCAGCACAACGTATGAAAATGGGCCCGGACAATCGTCCGGGCCCATAGTCGCTAGGCGACCACTTCAGCGCTGCTGAGCGCTCCCGTGATGCGCAGATTGTCGTCTGTCCCGACATCGACCGTGATCGATTCGCCCTCGTGGATCTCGCCCTGCAACAGCTGCTTGGCGAGCTTATCCAGCAACTCGCGCTGGATCACGCGCTTTAGCGGTCGCGCCCCGAAGACCGGGTCGAAGCCACGGTGAGCCAGCCATTGCTTGGCACCCTGCGAGACGATCAGCGTCATGTGCCGCTCGTCGAGCCGTGCTCGCACGAAGTTCAGCTGAATGTCGACGATCCGCTCCAGATCGCTCAGCGTGAGCGCATGGAAGATGACGATGTCGTCGATTCGGTTCAGGAACTCGGGCCGGAAGTGCGATTGCAAGGCATCGAACACCCGCGCTCGCATATCGTCGGCACCCGACTGGATGTAGGTCGAGCCAAGGTTGCTGGTCATGATGATGACTGTGTTGCGGAAGTCAACCGTCCGCCCCTGACCGTCGGTCAGACGACCATCATCCAGCATCTGCAACAGCACATTGAAGACTTCCGGGTGCGCCTTCTCGATCTCGTCAAAGAGCACCACGGCATACGGACGACGACGGACCGTCTCCGTCAGCTGACCGCCCTCTTCGTAGCCGACGTATCCGGGCGGCGCTCCGATCAACCGGGCAACCGTATGTCGTTCCTGGTACTCCGACATGTCGATGCGCACCATCGCGTGCTCATCATCGAAGAGAAACTCGGCCAACGCTCGTGCCAACTCCGTCTTACCGACCCCAGTCGGACCGAGGAAGATGAAGCTACCGAGCGGTCGATTCGGATCTTGCAAACCGGCGCGCGCGCGTCGCATCGCGTTGCTGACCGCCTCGATCGCTTCGTCCTGACCGACAACGCGCTCGTGCAGCCGCTCTTCCATGTGCACGAGTTTCTCGATCTCGCCTTCAACCAGCCGGGTCACCGGGATTCCGGTCCACTTGCTGACCACTTCGGCGATATCGTCCGCATCGACTTCTTCCTTGAGCAGCTTGCTGGTCGACTGCGTTTCGCTGAGCCGGCGTTCTTCATCGCGCAGCTTCTGCTCCTGCTGTGCCAGCTTCCCGTATTGCAACTCCGACGCGCGGGCGTAGTCGGCGGCGCGCTGGGCCTGTTCGATCTCGATGCGTGTCTGCTCGATCAGCGACTTCAACTCGCTGACGTTGCCGATCGCGGCACGCTCCTGCTCCCATTGCGATTGCAGGGCGCCCTCGCGCTCGCGCACGTTCGCCAGTTCGCGTTCGAGTTCCTTCAGACGCTGGCGGGACGCGTCGTCCTTCTCCTTGCGCAGCGCCTCACGCTCGATCTCCAACTGCATTGACCGCCGGTGCAGTTCATCGAGCTCGACCGGCATGCTGGTGATCTCCATACGCAGCCGGGCCGCGGCCTCGTCGACGAGGTCGATCGCCTTGTCCGGCAGGAAGCGATTGGTGATGTAGCGGTTCGACAGGACCGCTGCGGCCACCAACGCCGAGTCGATGATGCGCACCTTGTGGTGCAGCTCATAGCGCTCGCGCAGACCACGCAGAATG
>CALAGB010000476.1 GCA_937891245.1 uncultured Thermomicrobiales bacterium
GATGATACGGTGACGGGGGACGATAATGGCCGCCGGATTCGCGCCATTGGCGGCGCCGACGGCGCGAAAGGCGTTCGGTGCATCGATGCGTTCGGCGATCTCACGATAGGTCACGGTTGCGCCATACGGCACCGCCGCGACTGCGTTCCAGACGCGCAATTGAAACGGCGTACCGCGCAGATCGAGCGGCGACGTAAACACGGTGAGCGTGCCGGCAAAATAGCCGCGTAGCTCGGCGAGCACCTGATCGAGCAATTCGGACGGCTGGTCATGGCGGCAAATCACACGGTTCTTCTTGCTCGCCTCGGCGATGCAATCAGCCTCGGTCGCGTTCGGCACCGTCATCACTCGGACGCCTGTTTCACTCGTCGCCACCCAGACCGGGCCGAGTGGTGTTTCAACCGAGCCAAGCGCTAACTCCTCGAAAACTGGTCTCTTCTCCGTCATCATCGCTGGCCTTTCCTTGTCCCGTTCGCGCCGATCCATCTCACCGGCAAGGCCCAGGCATCCGGTCGGTGGTATAAATCGAAGCAGGATGCCCGGCTTCGCCCGGCTACCTTTCTAACACGCGACACGCGTTATGCGCGTAATCCTCGACGTCATCACACAGCAATCGCGCCGCGACGGCAACCAGGAGGGACACAATCACGTATGGCAGAACGAAAACCGGTTCGGCGGGCGACACTCGATAATGGGCTGACAATCCTCACGCGCGAGAGCCGCCGCGTACCGGTCGCCTCCTTCTTCATCTGGTACCGTGTCGGTGCCCGCAACGAGGTACCCGGCATCACCGGCGTGTCGCACTGGGTCGAGCATATGCTCTTCAAAGGTACAGAACGCTGGCAGCCGGGAGAGATCTTCCGGGCCGTCAATAAGTATGGTGGCACGCTCAACGGCTTCACCTGGCTCGATTACACCGCGTATTACGAAACGCTGCCGAGCGCCAATCTGCTGCTGGGTGCCGATATTGAATCCGATCGCATGGTAAACGCGCTCTTCGATCCCGAGCAAGTCTCGAGCGAACGGACCGTCATCCTCTCCGAGCGCCAGGGCAACGAGAATCACCCGACCTTTCGCCTGAGCGAAGAACTCTCCGCCGCGGCTTTTCGCGCGCATCCGTACGGTCAGGGCGTAATCGGCTTCAAGTCGGACCTCGAAACGATGACTCGCGACGATCTCTACAATCACTATCGCACGTTCTACGCGCCAAACAACGCGACGGTGGTCGTCGTCGGCGATTTCGAGACCGACGAATTGCTCCACGAGATCGAACGGCGCTTTGGCGCCGCAACGCCGATCGAACAGATCCCGGCCGTTCGCACGATTGAGCCGCAACAGGTCGGGCAGCGACGCGTGACGGTTCGACGTCCGGCGCCGGCCGCCACGATGTTTGCCGGCTGGCACGCTCCAGCCGCCAGTTCGCCGGATGCGCCAGCCATGGTCGTGCTCGATACGGTGCTTTCCGGCGGCAAGTCGATCGGCTACGGCGGTGGTGGCGGCATGGGACGTAGCTCCAGGCTTTACCGCGCGCTTGTCTCGAGCGGTCTCACATCCTCGGCCGGCTCATCCTTCGCACTCACCATCGATCCGTATCTCTTCAGCGTCTCAGCTACCCTCCTGCCCGACACGAGGCCAGAACAGGTTGAATCGATCGTCTTCGAGCAGGTCGAACGCTTGCGCGAAGATTTGGTACCGACCGATGAGTTGAATCGCGCCATCAAGCAGATTCGCGCACAGCTGGCCTATGGTGGGGAGAGCGTCACCAGCCAGGCGTACATGATCGGCTCACTCGAGACGGTCGCGCCGGGAACTGACGCCGACGAATTCAACGAACGGATTGCCAGCGTGACCGCCGAGGATGTGCAGCGCGTCGTCCAAACGTATCTGCTCCACGATCGCAGCAACGTTGGCTGGCTCGAACCGACCGAAGAATCGGGCTCGGCCCCGATCGACGCGGGCATCGCCGCTAATCGTCCATTCTTCTTTACCGGAGCGCCGCTGTCGGAGCCGCAGGACAACATTCCGCATATCGACCTGAAGGAACGCACGCTCCCGAACGGGATTCGCCTGCTCGGGCATCACGACCCGACGAGCGACGCCGCCGTCTTCGACATTCGCTTCACTGCCGGCTCGATCGCCGATGGCTCACTCCCCGGGCTGGCCGCCTTCACGAGTCGCATGCTCAGTCGCGGTAGTACGGGTCGCTCCTTCGCCGAGCTGAACGAAGAGCTCGATAGCCTCGGGGCCGCGATCAGCGCCGGTGCCGGTCGTGAGTACGCCGACGTAACCGGCAAGTGTCTGAAAGAAGATGCTCCGCGTCTCGTCGAACTGATCGCCAACTTCGTGCTCCATCCAACCTTTCCGGATGACGAATTGGAGCGCGTGCGCGAGCAGTCGCTCAACGGCTTGAAGCAGGTCCTGAATGATACGCGTGCTGTGGCGGGACAGGATCTGCGCGAGATGATTTATCCAGAAGGGCATCCGTATCGCCATCGAGCGATTGGCACCAACGACTCGCTCCGCGCGATCACCCGCGACGATCTGTTTCGGTTCCACCGCGAACACTTCCGGCCCGATCAGATGATCGTCGCGGTCGCGGGCGGATTGGACGTCGAGGCCGCCTGGAAACTAATCGAAGACGCCTTCGGCAAGTGGCAGGCCGAGGGACCGGCTCCCGTTGTTGACGTTGCCAACGTCGACCCGCCGGCCGCGACAGAACGTCACATCTCGACCGTGCCAGGCAAGATTCAGGCTGATATCGCCCTCGGGGTACCCTCCATGAATCGCGCCGATCCCGACTACGAGGCACTGCGTATGGCGAACATGATCCTCGGCCGACTTGGCATGATGGGACGGCTCGGGGCGAGTGTGCGCGAACGTCAGGGGATGGCCTATTACGCCAGCAGTACGCTCGGCACAGGCCTCGGCCGCGGCATCTGGTCCGCTTACGCGGGCGTCGACCCCGCCAACATCGACCGGGCGATCGACAGCATCTTGGAAGAGATCGAGAAGCTGCGCACCGAGCCGGTGACCGACGAAGAGCTGGCCGATGCCAAGAGCTATCTGATTGGCAGCTTGCCGCTCGGTATGGAGAGCAGCGACAGCATCGCCGATTCCGCCCTCGACATCGCGTTCTATGATCTTGGAATCGATTATGTCGATTTATTGCCGTCTCGCATCCGCGCGCTCACAGCCGCCGATCTACAGGCGGCGGCTCAGCGCTATCTCCTGACCGACCGGATGGCGATCGCCATCGCCCGACCGGATGGGCAGTAGAACGACGAGCGAATCAGTCGCACCAGCGCCGGAACCTGCCAGATCGGCAGTGACCGGCAAGAGAGGAGACCGACGGGGAGATGTCCAATAGTTCCAATTTCACCGCCTTCTGGCTTTACAAGTGCCGCCATGACTGGCGCGAGCAGCCGGCCGACGTCCGGCGGCAGGGGCGCGAGGAGTTGGTCAAACTCCTTGAGTCACCGGGCGAGGGCCTCGGCATTCGCGGCGTCTATTCGACGATCGGTTTTCGCGCCGACGTCGACCTGATCGTCTGGGCGGTCGGCAGCGATGCCGATCACATCCAGGATTTGGCAACCCGCATTCGCCGCACCACACTCGGTGGTGCGTTGGAGATGGAGCAGGCGTATATCGGCGTCGGCACCGCTTCACAGTACGACCCGGAACATGGGCCGGCCTTCATCAAAGGCACACCGCCGGCCAACTTTCTAAGCGTCTATCCCTTCATCAAGACGCCGGAGTGGTATCTGTTATCGTATGAAGACCGCCGTGACCTGATGAAAGTGCATGGTCAGCTTGGCAAGGAATACCCGACGATCCTGACCAACACCGTCAGCTCGTTCGGCATCCAGGATCAGGAGTTCATCGTCGCCCTCGAAGACGACGATCCAGCCGTTCTTGTCGCCATGGTCCAGCGCCTTCGCCTCGCCGAAGTGCGCAAGTACACCAGCGTCGACACCCCGATCTTCCTCGGGCGCCTCAAGGACCCCGGAGAAGCGCTGAGCGATCTGGAATAGTTCGTCTTTCGTGGAGGCGTGGGACGCACGTTGGTTTCTGCGCCTCCGCGAGCGTCACAGGATCTTGAACAGGACTGCCCCAACGATGGCCCCGAACAGTGTTGTCAAACCGTTCACCGCATCGTTGTTGACGAACGGAATGCCCCGCACGGCCTCGGTCATGGTTCCGCAGTCATGGATGGGGTGCTCAGTGAAGGTGCCGCACGCCGGACAGCGATAGGTCCGCTGGATGCTGGCGCCGAGCACGCTATCGAAGAGCGAACCAGCCAACCCCGCGATCATTCCGAGGATGAGCAAACGGAAGGCGTTCGCGCTCCAGGCTCCGCCGATGCCCCCGATCGTCAGGCCACCGAGCGCCGCGGCGAAAAGACCGAGCAGCGTGACTCCACCAGAAACGCCGGGGGCAACGATTTTGCCGCTCACGATGGAGCGTGGCGGGCGACGGCTCAAGCCGCCGATCTCTGTCGACCATGTATCGGCGGTCGCGGCAGCCATCGTACCGAGAAATGCTGGAAACAGAACTTCGCTTCCACTCAGTTGATGTGAGAACGCGAGCAGCGCCGCGATCCCACCGTTCGCCAGCACCTGCGTCGCGTCACGCCGCGAACCTTTTTCGACGATCTGAGCGGCGCTGCGCTTGCGGCGCTTCCCGACGCGCGAGAGCGCGCTCGACAACACGAAGAAGCCGACCATGACGGCAGCCCAGCGGAACCCACCACACCCAAAAACCAATGTGCCGGCGACGATGGCAGCCAGCGCACCATCTGCGGTCAACGCTCGTGCGCGATAACCCGCCAGCGCGATTAAGACGGCTGCTGTAAACCCAAGGAATAGTGCCGAGATCAGCGACATACGATGGTCATGGACAAGTGGACGGCGACGGCATCAGCGATCATCAGCAACCAACGACAAGCCGTGTTCGGGACACGTCGGCGAAATTTGGATTGTCGGCCAGGGCGGTTCGCCCCGCATCCGAGTCAAAGGCGGAACGCAGCGCATCGGCATTGTCGAACCAGAGTTCAGCGATCGCATCGCATGGCGCATCGCCTCCAAAAAACGCCTCACGAACGTGGTGCTGCTCATAGTGGCGCAGTCCAGGCAACCGGCGCGCCAACGGACCATGGACATCGCGGAAATAGCGCGAGAATTCGTTCCAGTCCAGATCGGACCGCCGGTGAATAAGAACGAACGCCTTGATCATCTCTTGGCCCCCGGCGCTACCGTCACGACTTGGGCCCGAAGAGCTGGATCAGACCCTCAGGGCGGATATCGAAGACGTATTCGCCGACTTCGACCACCGCCGGGCTGCTCGCCTCCGAAAAGCGAATGACGACCTGCTGACCCTCGATTTCAATTTCGCGTGTCGCATTGCGCGCGAACGGATGCCGCGGATTGCTGTAAACATGCCGTGCCCCGCCCGCCTGGTCGACCGCTTCTTCGGCAATACGCCGCGCCGTCTCGTCATCTAACGTCACGTTCCGTCGCCCTTCTCCTGAACTCACACGTCCACGCGAAGGATAGCACTAACCCGATACTGTCGAGATCTGGATGCCGGTTGAGGAAATGACAGATTTTGAGTACGATTAGCGGTGCGTTCGGCTCAAAACACCGGACGGGCCCGTAGCTCAGTTGGTAGAGCAGCGGACTTTTAATCCGCGGGTCCAGGGTTCGAGTCCCTGCGGGCTCAC
>CALAGB010000477.1 GCA_937891245.1 uncultured Thermomicrobiales bacterium
ACCCGACGATGGGACAGCTGTCAGGCTCCAACGCCACCGTATCGAATCCCGCCGTCTGGAAAGCGTGTGAGACGATGCCGTTTCCCGCACCAAGATCCAGTACACGCGACCCGGGCAGTACACGATGACTCCTGAAGATCCGCAACAGTTCGTTGAACTCATCGCTTTGTTTGAACCGCCTTAACGCTGTTTCTTGGTCCTCGTCCCAGTAGCAGTTCTTAACGAGTGCGTTCATTTCGGACTGTTGACGCATCCAGCGGACGACATCTCCGGGTGTTCGGAACTTCTGATGCGTCGTCGGCTCCTCGGAGAGGAATCGCTTCTTCTTATCGTGAATCAAATCTCAGTCACAATCACGCTCATAGCCTAGCTGTTCCATCAACGTCTTGTTTCGCTCCTCGATTAACTTAATCTGCTCCGGCGACAATTCATCGCGCCAACTGTCCACTTTCCCTTTGCGCACGAACCGCCCACTGGGATCTGCGTACTTCGTAAGATCTTGGGTAAGATCCTCGACTCGACGCATGTTGTCGAAGCGGCTACGATCAATCGCGCTTGCCAACTCAACTTCGGACGTAGGGATATGCGCGAAGTCAGCAACGTCTCTGAAATATCGAGTGGGGTCCGCATGGAGATCTTCATAACGAAGCAGCAGCAGCCGCTCGCTGTCTGCGTGCTCCAACCAGCTTCGGACGTGACTGTTCCAGTCTTGCGGTGGGGAACTAATGAAGTCACTCATGGAACGATTGAAAGAACCATCCACGATCTCGAAGTGATGATAATACGATACCAAGACTGCGCGTGGATCCCGGACCAAGTAGATAACGTTCGGAAGTGAAGAATCCCAAGACGCATGTACGGTAAAGATTCTCGGATCTAGCAATCCGTCAAACTCGTTTAGAGGAGTGAGCGTATGATATTGCCGGTTTACGTCGTGGACTAGTCCGCCGTAATCGGTTACTGTCAACGGCGAGCTCTGAAGTTGGGATTGTTTTTGGGCGATGATCGACGCGAGAAAAAACCCGAGCCACCGCGTACCAGATTTGGGGAAGGTCACAATGAACACGTCAGTAGGTCGAAGAGACGACACGAAACGTCGTCGCGCGAGCCGATGACCCACGCTTTGTTTAGCGGATGCCGCGATATTAATGAATCTCGTGGTCAACTCCGACCTCCCATCGTTCCCACTGCAGTTGCGGTCGGATTATCCCTTCTCGAGGAACTGCCATGTGAGAGCCTACTGCTCCAGTGTCGTCGACATTGAATGCGAGCACACGATCGTGGTGAATGAAGCTTCGATAATTTGGTATTCCGGCATTTATCGATAATACATACCGTCCGGGTGCCAATAAGTTTGCTGGAACGATGCATCGATATGTGTACCGTCCGGGAGAAATAGATTCATGCGTATTTCGGAGATCATCAATATCATACGTTTCTAAGACGGTTATTCCTTGCGTCGTCTGTATTATGATTCCAACACGATAGTAAGAAATCGTACTTATTGTCTGATACGATACAGAAACGAAAATAGGCTCGCATGATTCGAATTGTTCGGTTATTTCCCCTTCATTGTTTCGAATGCTCACCGAATCGATCCACAATTCGTCCGAAGAGGTTGGGTTTCTGCGCCATAACCGTTCTCCCCGAGTTGCGGCGTCAGCGTTTAGATATCGACTAACTACCACATCTGAATCACCTTCAGATCTTATTGATCCTGACTGGAGCCAGACTGCTCTCGTGCAGAGCCTGACGACGGCGGATAGATTATGGCTCACAAACAGCACCGTCCGACCTTCCCGAGCCACGTCGCCCATCTTCCCCAGCGACTTCTGTTGAAAGGCGGCATCGCCTACCGAAAGCACCTCATCAACGATCAACACTTCAGGTTCGAGATGAGCTGCCACACTAAACGCAAGCCGCGTATACATGCCGCTGGAATAGCGCTTGACCGGGGTGTCGAGGAACCGCTCGACGCCCGCGAATTCGACGATCTCATCGAAGCGTCGGTCGATGTCCTGCCGCGACATGCCGATGATGGCGCCGTTCAGGTAAATGTTTTCGCGGCCGGTCAGTTCGGGGTGAAATCCGGTTCCGACTTCGAGCAGCGAGCCGACGCGACCGTGGATGGTCGCGCGGCCGGCGGTGGGCTCGGTGATGCGGGAGAGGATCTTGAGCAGCGTGCTTTTGCCGGCGCCGTTCCGCCCGATCACCCCGAGGATTTCGCCTTGCTTCAGTTCAAATGAGACGTCGCGCAGGGCCCAGAACTCTTCGGCGGGCGGACGGTCGCCGCGCCGTAGCCGGCGTAGCGGCGCCTTGGCGGCGCCCATGACGATGTCACGGAGCATGCCGTATTGTTCCTTCTGGCTGCCGATGCGGTAGCGCTTCCCGAGATTCTCGACCCTGATCGCGACGTCACTCATGCGTTTGCTTCCTTCTTAGTCGCTCGCCGCTGCGGTCGACGCTTCGTAGAGCGCGGCGCCATCTTCGAGCAGGAAGCCGCGCACCATCAGGTGACGGATGACCCTTCGCGCGTTCTCTTCCGGCAGGCTATCGGTCGTTGTGAGCGTGATGTCGGGCGCCACAGGGATCTCGTACGGATCGTTGACGCCGGTGAAGTTGCTGATTTCACCGCGGCGCGCCTTGGCGTAGTAACCCTTGACGTCTCGCGCTTCACAGACGTCGACCGGCGTATCGACGTGCACCAGTATGAAATGATCGTCTCCGACCATAGTGCGTACCTGGTTGCGAACCGACTCGTAGGGGCTGACCGCGGCGCAGATGACGCCGCCGCTGTGCCGCACGATCTCCGAAGCGACAAAGCCGATACGGGTTATATTCGTATCGCGATCTTCCTTTGAAAAGCCGAGCCCCTTCGATAGGTGCGTGCGCACGACATCGCCATCGAGCGTCGTCACCTGCCGACCGTATTCCATCAGCATGTCGGAGAGGATCGATGCGATGGTCGACTTCCCGGCGCTCGGCAGGCCGGTGAACCAGATGCAAAAGCCTTGCTGATGTCGTGGCGGGTACGTCTCGCCGAGAATGCTCGCGACTTCCGGCCGCGTGAACCAGGTCGGGAGCAACCGGCCCTTGGCCAGGTAGTTCTCACGCACTTCCGTCCCCGAAATCTTCATCGTCTTGGCACCATGGGGAATCTTCGAGACCTCTTCATAGCGATCTTCGTCGGCCATGAAGACGAGTTCGTGGAAGTTCATCATCTTCACGCCGATCTCGTCGTAGAGGCTGCCGAGGAGTTCCTGTGCGTCGTACGGGCCGTAGAACGGGACGCCGCGTGAGTCCTTGCCCGGGCTGGCGTGATCCCGTCCGACGATGAAGTGATTCACGCCGTGGTTGCGGCGGATGATCGCGTGCCAGACCGCTTCGCGTGGCCCGCCCATGCGCATGGCGAGTGGCAACAGGCTGAGCACGGTGCGCTCCGGATCGTAATAGTTCTCGACGAGCGCCTTGTAGGCGCGCACCCGGGTGTAATGATCGACATCGCCCGGTTTGGTCATCCCGACGACCGGGTGCAACATGAAGGTTCCGTTGACCGCCGCTGCCGCGCGCTTGGTGAGCTCTTCGTGCGCACGATGGAGCGGATTGCGCGTCTGGAACGCGACGACGTTCGTGCTCCCCATCGATTCGAGCACGGCACGCACCTCGGCCGGTGTGCGCCGAAGTTCCTGAAAGTCGTAATGCACCGGCAGTTGGACGACCTGGAGGTGCCCCGAGATGTAGAACTCGCCCCACGACGACATCTCCGCCACCAGCGGATGACGCGCATCGGTGGTGCGGAAGACATTCTCCGCCTCTTCCGTCCGATCCCAGCGATACTTTTCTTCGACGTGCATCACCGCGACGAGCTCGTTGGTCGGTGTGCGTAACGCGAGGTCATCGCCAACGTTGATGTTCTCGCTGACACTGACCGGCAGCGTAATCGGCATTGGCCAGATCATGCCGTTGGCGAGTCGCATGTTGTGGACGACACCCTGGTAGTCGGCCTCGCTCATGAAGCGATCGAGCGGTGAAAAGCCGCCGGTCGCCAGCAGTTCGAGATCGCACATCGAGCGCGGCGAGAGCTGAAGCGATTTATAGCCTCCCGCCTTTTCGATGATCTCCTCACGCTGCTCACCATGTACCAACAGGTCGACCAGCGTTCCACCGTATGGCGGAATCAAGATGCTTTCACCATTCTTTCCCGGCATTAGCTCTGTTCCCTTCTGTCGATCTCTCAAATCGTTGCGGTGCTCCCTCACCGTTCTCCGAGCGCGTGAATACGTCGTACGGCGTCAAATGACATCGGCGAATTCTCGTTCCAGGCGACGGAAGTAGAAGAGTCCCCCGACAAAGAGCAGCAGGACCATGCTGGTCGAAACGAGGATCATGCCGCCCGGAGCTGCTTCCGTGCCGAGGAGCGACCAGCGAAAGCCCTCGACAACGCCGGCCATCGGGTTGAGTCCGTAGACGAGTCGCCACTGCGAGGGCAGCATGCTGCTTGGATAGAGGACCGGCGTCATGAAGAGCCAGATCTGCACCAAAAATGGAATGACATAACGTACGTCGCGATACTTGACGTTGAGCGCCGACAGCCAGAGACTGACGCCGAGCACCGTCATAAACGCGAGCATCAGAAAGAGCGGGAGTGTTAGTGCCGCAATCCCTGGTGCAATCCCGTAGCCGAGCATCAACACGAGCAAGACAATGAACGCGATCGCGAAGTCGATCGTGGTGGCCAACACGGCAGCTGTCGGCATCAGCAGTCGTGGGAAATAGATCTTTGACACCATGTTGGCGTTCGCAACCAGACTCAGGCCCGCCATGCTCAGCGCGGTCGCGAAGAAGGTCCAGGGTAGGAGCCCGGAATAGGCGAAAATCGGATACGGGATGTTATCCGAAGGGATCTTCGCCAGGCGCCCGAACAGCAGCGAGAAGACCAGCATCGTGAGGAGCGGCTGCAGGACAGCCCAGAAGATACCGATCGCCGTCTGCTTGTAGCGTACTTTGACGTCGCGCCAGGTCAGGAAATAGAGCAATTCGCGAAAGCGCCAGAGTTCGCGCACGTTGAGCGCACGCCAGCCGCTGCTCGGCTCGATAACCGTGACTTCGCCGGCACGCATCGGGTCGTTCACGTCATCCGACTGATGAATCGGCGAGAGTTGAGCGCGACGCAATTCTGCGTTCAACGTCATACTGTTACGGCTTCCTCGATACGTGGCCGGTTGGCGAGATACCAATCGACGGTGTGCTGAAGACCCGAGGCGAATTCGGTCTGCGCGCGGAAGCCAAACCACTCCTCCGCGCGACTCGTGTCGAGGCAGCGCCGAGGCTGGCCGTCCGGCTTCGTCGTATCGAACGCGAGTTGGCCGTGGTAACCGACGATGCGCGCGATCAGTCCGGCGAGGTCGCGGATGCTGATCTCCATCCCTGATCCGATGTTGACCGGCTCACTTCCGTCGTAGCGCTCGGCAGCTGCCACGATGCCCCGTGCGGCGTCCCGCACAAACAGGAACTCGCGGGTGGCGCGGCCGGTGCCCCAGACCTCGACGGCGGGCAGGTTGCGTTCCTTGGCCTCGACAACCTTGCGTATTAGCGCCGGAATGACGTGCGAATCGAGCGGGTCGAAGTTATCGCCAGGGCCGTAGAGATTGACGGGTAGCAGGTAGATCGCATTGAAGCCGGACTGTTCGCGATACGCCTGCGCCTGGACGAGCAGCATCTTCTTGGCGAGCCCGTACGGCGCGTTGGTTTCCTCCGGATAGCCATTCCAGAGTGCATCCTCTTTAAAAGGAACCGGGGTGTGCTTGGGATAGGCACACACGGTGCCGACGGCGACGAATTTCTCGATCCCGGCCCGCCAGCTTTCATGCATGAGCTGCGCGCCCATCATCAGATTGTCGTAGAAGAAATCCGCCGGATGCGCGCGGTTGGCGCCGATACCGCCGACCCGTGCCGCCAGATGGATCACAACATCGGGGCGGGTGTCGCTGAGCATGCGACGCGTAGCGTCACCGTCGACCAGGTCGTAAGCGCGATGACCCGGCGCGATGACGTCACGGCAGCCGCGCTCACTCAACTCAGCGACAACCTGCTGGCCGAGGAATCCCGAGCCGCCGGTAACGAGCGTGCGTCTCCCTAACCAATCAACCATAGAGGCCACCATTCTCATTTCGTGTCCATTCAAAAGCGCGTTTCCGCTGCAACGTTCATGCCTTACCGCAATGACAATCGTGGTCGTGCCTCGCGAAGCCGAGCCCGTTGACGCTTGAGCGAAAGGACTTGCCGTCCGGATAAAAGCAAGAGGACGAGTCGAACATAGCTCGACCGATTGAACCGGTCATAGCGGAGCGATGCTTGGAATGCCTTCAATGCAGCCAAGCGTTCGCCATCATCGTGAAGAGCAATTCCAAGAGCGAGATAGACATTGGTGAGCCGGCGTTTCAACGCATCACCGTGATGAGCCATCATCTCGGGAAAATTCACCTGGAAACGCTCAAACATTTCGACATCTCCCCGAATGGTGGAGAGGCGATCGCTGCTCCGCCGAGACGGGCCGAGGCGAACTTTCGCGACGATGTCTCTCGTTCCGGCGATGGTTCCCATAGCGGCAATCCGTAACCACAGGTCATAATCTTCTTGATGCATGGAAGTGTGAAAGCCACCGACACGCTCGAATGCGGATCGACGCACCAGCGGCGCGACGACGGTGATCACGTTGCTTCGTATCAGCTGCGTGAGCGATGCATCGCCGTTCCACGCTCGTTCAGTGAACGTGGTCGAATCCGGAATATCACGTCCATCGAGTTCCATATACGCACAGTCGCCGAAGACGAGGTCGCACTCAGGATGCGCCGCAAGGTATTGCACCTGCATTTCAGTCTTATTCGGCATGAGTAGGTCGTCCGAATCCAAGAACGTGAGGAATTCGGCGGCCGTCGATCGCACTCCCAGATTGCGAGGTGATCCAGGTCCGCCGGAAGCTGGTTGCCACAGATATCTGACTCGATCTCCGAACGATGCAACGACTTCCCTGGTGTTATCGGTCGAACCATCATCGACCACGATGATCTCGACGTCGGGAAAAGTCTGTGCCAGAGCACTCTCGAGCGTTTCACCGATGAGGTGGGCATGGTTGTGGGTTGGGATAATGATGGCAACCTGACTCACTGCTTGCTCCTGCTCGTCGAACGTGTGCAAGCTTGACGATCCTCTTGGCGGTTTGACGACGGGGCACCAGTTACGAATCCAGGGTTACGATGGCGTGCAAGCGGGTTATGGCGTTCAACGATTCGGCGCCCCGGCGTGGTCGACGCAAGGAGCACAATGGCTTGGGTCGGGTTAAGGTGGACGAACGTGCAACCGAGCGCCAGTGTTGCTTCAAGTCGGCGGAAGCCACTACCGGTGACCAAGGTGCTGCACACCGCTCGGCGAGCGTCTCTCCAACGGCCGTTATTCATTTCGGCAAGAGCACCTGACCAGCTTTCGTCCGCGAGGAATCGCTGGTGCGCCCGGCGAATCTCGGGCTCCGTAACGCCGATCTCCGTCTGCTTGTCTGGTGGCAGCGCGCGGAAGAAATCAATGGCGATCTCGAGTGCGCCGCTATTCATCTCGTAGTTGGCCGAGACTTGGTGGCCATGGATGCGCCACACACCCAGTACCGAATCCTGGAATTGGAATGGGCCTTCCAGAGAGAGACGAAGCCAGGTGGGCAGATCGACGACCGGCAAGCGCGTGTCCTGAATA
>CALAGB010000478.1 GCA_937891245.1 uncultured Thermomicrobiales bacterium
TGCAACGAACGAGGAAAGCTCTGAGGTGTGCCTATTTCCGAGAAGCGAAATCGCGCTGAATAGCTCCTCGACATCGACTCCTACACCGAGAGGGTTCATGCCTTGAGCTCCCCGCTGCAAGAGAATCCCGCCCATGACGAGTGCAACAATGTCTTGGTAAGGATGCCAATCGTTAAACGAGGTATAGATTGCCGTCGACATCCCATGTGACGATGGAACTCCTGCGGCCACCGACGAACCTGCGCCTAGGAGGAGCATCTCTCTCAATTATCAGACCCTTAGCTCAACTTCCGTTGTCGTTGACGCTGCTGCATAACGATTTATCCATGAACTGCCGGAGGTTTCGCACCGTCAATCGCAACAACTCGCGACCGATAACTTCTCGGACGATCCACAGCTTATGAGTCGCTGCCGTTGAGCATTTTAACCAACACCGTGCGCGACAATTCATCAAGGCGGTTCATCGGCCTCGCTGCCCATAGTTTTTGCCTACCATAACATGTTCAAGGTTCGCCATGAAAGTATCCTCTTCTTCCGTGATCGGTTCGGTCCGTTCGATCCTTCGTGGTATCGTGAGAAAGGCGGTCTAAGTGCTCGTGAGATCAGTAAACTGAGTCTGTCCGTTCTTCTCCTCATCGGTGTTGGTGAACGCTTCCCGGTTTTGCATTTCACTCTGCGAGCTCAACAGATCCACTTCAGTCTTGCTCACTGAGAGCGTTGCCACGATAGCCTTCGCCATATTTGCGAGTACGTGCCCTAGGTTGGAGTCAATCC
Organism: uncultured Thermomicrobiales bacterium; assembly: GCA_937891245.1. GTDB lineage: Bacteria > Chloroflexota > Chloroflexia > Thermomicrobiales > Thermomicrobiaceae > CALAGB01. The sequence goes on from CALAGB010000478.1 coordinate 775, forward strand.
GCCCCTCATGAATTTCCTCAAAATGCGCCTGTCCAATATCGTTTGACGGCCGCGTGCTTCTTTTGCAGTGCGAGCTAGCTGTCGCCGCGACGTCGACTCATAGTGACTGTGCCCATCGAACGAACTCCTTCATGCGGCATGAAGGTCGTCGTTTCCCGCTCTTCAAATACTTCACCATGCTCCGCGAATAACCGGTGAGCCGCTGAAGTTCCTTTGTTGGTAGCTTGGCAATCTCGCGCCGAATCATTTCCCACTCGCCCTCGTCGTACACGACCATCTGCTCGGCTTCCATCTCGATCAACCCTGCGTCGATCTGCTTGATCTCGTTCGCTTCTTCGCCGATCAAACCAACCTGCTGGCTCTTAATTATCGCTCTCGTTGTTTAGCTCTTCGAAGTTAGCGAGCTTATAGGCATCGGTGCCATGGCCGACCCTTGGCCGATCCCAGAGGCGAAGTTTTCGCCGAGGAGGTTCCCGAAGCAAACTGATCTGCGAGCGAGCTTGTTTGATCAATTCCTCGTTCTTGATACGAATCGTGTTGGCGTCGGTGCGCATGGTCTCGCGCGCGCCTGAAACCGTTTCATGGACTCCGGGTGATGACTGACCCTCATACTGCAAGACGAGTGCTTGGTTTCGCCTCCAACTCGCGTACCGCACAGCAACGTCCATATAGAGCGCTCGGGCTTCATCCAACTCTGGTTCGATAGATTGGCGTATTAGCGCGTTATCGGCCTCGAGCACGATTTGTTGTTCGAAGTCGTTTAGCGTTGTTACGCTCCACTTGCCAACGCTCGTGGCATCCTCCATCACCCATGATGCTGCGATCAGTGCTGAATAAATGTCGGTCAACCGTTCGGTCTTCAGGCGTCTCGCTTCGTAGAGTTCTTCATGATTACGCTGGAGAGATGCTCCAATGATGCCGATCACCGCGCCGACGACGGAACCGGCGATCGCGAGCAAACCCCCGGTCAGTGCCTCGCTCATCGCAATCAATACTTCGTCTCTGAGGCAACGAGCGCTTCGACCCCATACACCTTCAGCACCTCGTCACCGTAGTGGTTGATGACTTTGACGGCGATTTTGCCAGTAGCGGGCGGATCGAAGGGGCGGCTGGTGGCGCCGTAGAGGCTGCTCCAGGCGTCCTCGTCGACCTGGGCGCGCAGCGCGCGTTGGAGCTTGTCGTACGGCTTGTCGGCGCCGAGGAAATAGGCGTGGCGCACGAAGAAGCTCTCGCCGTTGTAGTCGGTGTCGATGAACCAGCAGGCGATATCGTCGGTCGAGTCGCTGCGGATGACGCCGGTGGTCGGGTCGTAGACGTCGACGCCCTTGATCTCGACGACGATCTGGCCGTTGGCCTGGCGTGTGATGGCGACATCCGGCTCGCCGAAAACCATGAAGAGGTTGCCTGCGCCGGTCTTCTTGAGCAGTTCATCGCCCATCGCTAGGTCCGGGTTCATCTTGGCGGGGAGCACGGTTAGCTTGCCGTAGCGCGTCACCTCTTCGTCAACGTGCGGATCGAAGGCGAATCCACAGACGACGAGCGTATCGAAGCCGATCCCTTGCACCGCTTCCTTGGCCGCCTCTTTCACCTGTTCCGGCCCGACCGTGCCGTGCTCGGGTCCGATCGAAACGGCGACACGCACCGTCTGGCCCTCGGCGTTGGTGTATTCACCGGCCGCCTGAATCCAGCGCCCGGCGTAGGGATCGAGCCGGTCGAAGACGAGCCGTTCGGCCTTGCGCGTGTTCTGCACGCCCGCCTTCTTCAGGTTGTCGAGGATCATCGTGGCGAAATCCTGCTGTTTCTGGGCTTCTTGTTCGGAGACGGTGCCGTTCTGATCGTCGTCGGCTGTGGAGAGGATGCGGTGCGGCGAGAGGCTTTCGACCGAGAAGGGGCCGGTCACCCGCACGCGCTTGGTGTCCTCGTACGGCTGGTCGTAGAGCGTTTCGCTGTCGGCATGGCGGGTGATGGCGGCATCGATCTGCTCGCGCGACATCCCTTCGTGAATATCGGGGTTGTTGGCGATCGAGCCGAGCGTGACGTGCGGTACGCGCTTGTAGACGAAGCCCCGCCGAATATCATTGCCGGTCGGGTAGCTCGGCGGCGTCGCGCCGGTCAACTCCGTTTCCTTCTTGATCCCCTCGGGCGAATCGGCCAGCAGGTAATAGGGATATTTGGCGCCCATCAAGCGCGTCCGCGCTAGCGCCAGCGCCACCCGGCTGGTGTCGCAGGTGATCCAGCGTCGCCCCCACTGCTCAGCGACATAGGCTGTCGTGCCACTGCCGCAGGTCGGATCGAGCACGAGATCGCCGGGATCGGTAGTCATGAGGAGGCAACGCTTCACAGCTTCTGTAGCTGTCTGGACGACGTACACCTTTGGGTCCAGCCTGCTCTGAATACCGCCGATGTCATCCCAGCAATTGGAAAGAGCAATCGCTGGAAAGTCATCGATGTAGCGTACGTAGTTCAAAATATTCGTGCTTAGCGCGATTCTGTCCGCAATCTCGAGGCGCCGCATCCCATCGTGGGTTGTCTTCCAACGACCGATATAGGTCCCAGACATTAGTTCGACCGCGCTGGCGGCGTTTGCTTCGCTGGTTGTCTTATCGAGACGAAAATACCGCGAGCCCTCCGGCAGTTCATCTCCGAATTTTGTAAGCGCCTGTTTCACGCTCATTCGTTGCCCATTCGGAAGCTCTACGCTGGTGTATTTGGAGCTTCCGTCACCGCCGTACTCCTTCTCACTAAATAGTATCCGCCACTTCGCTGATGACCGATCCTTCCCGAACCAGAGAATGTAGTCGCACTTGTTGACCACGAAATCTTGCTGGAGACCGCCAGTCTTCACGAAAGTAATTTGGCTAATGAAATTCTCGGTCCCAAACACCTCGTCCATGACACATCGCACGAGATGGACGTTCTCGTCGCCGATTTGGACGAAGATGCTTCCGGTCTCGGTGAGGAGGTCGCGGGCGACGTTCAGACGGTCGCGCAGGTAGGCGAGGTAGGAGTGAATGCCGAGCTTCCAGGTGTCGCGGAAGGCGCGCACCTGCTCCGGCTGGCGCGTGGCATCTTCGGCTTTACCATCTTTCACATCGCGCTTGCGGGTGCTCACCTGCCAGTTGGAGCCGAACTTGATGCCGTAGGGCGGGTCGAGGTAGATCGTCTGGACTTTGCCCTTCAGCCCTTCCTTCTCGGCCAGCGAGGTCATCACCAGCAGCGAGTCGCCGAGGATCATCCGGTTGGTCCAGTTCTGCTCGTGGTTGTAGAAGTCAATCTTGTCGGCAAAGTCGTGCGGACCGCCGTTGAAGTCGCCGAACAGCGCGATCTGATAGAGCGCAGCCTCTTCACCGATGCGGCCGCCGTCCGCCGCTTTCGCGTGCGCCAGCAGGTCGTCGATGATCGCCTGCGGGTGAATCTTCTCTTGGATATAGATCGGCACGACCGGCACGGCCAGATCCTCGCGGTCCTGCTCGTCCTTTCCCTTCCAGACGAGCTGCGGATCGAGCGACGGATCGCGCGGGTAGAGCATGGTCGAGGGTGAGGCTTCGTCATCGGTCACGAAGTCTCTCAGCTCCTCAGTCGGGATGTTGGCGCGCTTGTCCAGGTGGCGAATCGAATCGACCTTCGCCGGGATGTTGTCGTTCTTAGGCATGTTGGAGATCCTTTGCTGCCGCTGCCTGCTGCTGTTTCAGGAAGCCGCGAATCAGGCTCTGCGCGTCCCAGGGGTCGGAGACCTCGATGAAGGCCCAGCGGCCGAAACCACCGTGGTTGTTGACGGCCGGCACCCAGAGATTGCGCGCGGTCGAGACCTTGGCCGCCTTGTCTTTGCGCGCTTCACCCGACACCTCGACAATCAGATTGAGCAGGTTGAGCGGCCCACGTCCGTCGTTGACGCAGGCGATGAAGTCGGGAATGTAGTTGCGCTCGTCGCCGCTCAGCGTGTAGGGGATGGTGAAGCCGAGGTTCTGATTCTTGACGTAGCGCACGACTTCCTGCATCTCCTCCAGCGCTTCGGCCATCTTCTGCTCCCATGAGCCGGTGTCGGCCACCACATGCGAGATATGGCATTTGTCGGGGCGCGTGGCGTAGACCGGCCGCGTCGTGTCGAAATCGACGTAGCGGGTTGAGCCGAGCGTGTCGTACGGCCGCAAGATCGGTTTGAGCGCGGGCGTGCGCTCGGTCGAGGCGACGATCGCCTGGTAGATGCGGTCGGCCGCGTCGTGCGCGAACTCGATGAGCAGCAGCAGTTGCGGGAAGGTGTTGTCCTTCAGCGTCACGCACTCGTCGAGCCACTTCTTGGCGATGCCGAGGATCTGCGGGAAGAGCCACGGTTTGTCGTTGCCCTCGTCGTCGCGGAAATACTTCTCCAGCGTCAGCTTCGCCAGCAGGAAGGCGACTTCGTTGAGCCGGTGACGCTTCAGGTCAGCGAGCGTGTGAATGCTCTTCTCGCCGACGATCGGCGCGTTTTCGGTCCGTGTCGGAATGTCGGCGGTCGAGAGCGCGAGCCGCGATTCGGCGGTGAACCTGGCACCTAACCGCTCCTCGGTCATGTCGTAGCGGTAGCCGAGCAGTCGTGGGAAGGTGATCTCACAGGCAATGCGGTTTTCGAGCGCTCGCACGCGCGTCGGCATCGGTCCCGGCTTCGGATCAACCGTCGCGCCGCTGCACGGAATGAACGAGAAGGGCACGCCATAGACCTCGGCGTACTCCGGCTCGAAGAAGCCGTCGTCGTTCGCCGCGTAGCTCATGCGCCGCAGGGCACGCCCAACCACCTGCTCGCAGAGGAGTTGGGTGCCGAAGGCGCGCACACCGAGCACGTGGGTGACGGTGTTGGCATCCCAACCCTCGGTCAGCATCGAGACGCTAACGACGCATTTGACGTGTTCGCCGAGCTTGCCCGGCTTGCCAACCGTGTTCATCACCTCACGCAGCAGGTCTTCGTCGGTCAGGCTTTCCGCATCGCGGCCGGGAAAGCGCATGCGATATTCCGCTTTGAACTCGTCGATCTCGCGGGCGGCCAACTTCTTGAAGTCGTTGCTCATGGCACCGCCCGATTCCAGCTGCTGGCTATCGACCAGAATCGTATTCGGCCGGTGCCGCCAGCCGCCGTTGCCGTCGTCGTTGCGGAAGATCTCCAACTGCCCGGCCTGGGCGATCGTCTGATCGCCGATCTGCTTCTCCCAACCGGCGATGAAATCAAAGACGAGCTTCGAGACGTTGGTGTTGTTGCAGACGACGATGAAAACCGGCGGTGTCAGCCCACGCTCGCGCGCCTCGCTGTTCTGCTGCCAGAGCCGGTAATACGTTTCATAGTTGCTGTAGAGGCTGTGGAGCGCGCCCTGGAGTTCGACCGGCAGATTCGGCTCGCCGCCGACTGCGTCCGTCTTGCGGCCCTTCTTCGGCAGCTGCTCGCGGATGCGCAGCCAGAGATCGCGGTAGGTCGGCTGATCGCCGGTCATCGAGTCATCGGCTACCGGCACGCGCGGCACCTTGACGATGCCCGCCTCGATGGCGTCGATCAGCGAGAAGTCGGAGACGACCCAGGGGAAGAGCGTCCCTTCGGCGTAGCCGGAGCCGCGCAGGAAGAACGGTGTGGCCGACAGATCGTAGATCGCTTTCACGCCCAGCTTATCCTGCACCGCTTCAATGCCGGAGATCCAGATGCGCGCTTCCTCTTCGCGGCTCTTGGCTTCGACGCGGTCATCGCCGGTGAGTTTCTCCCCATCGGTCTCTGGCTTGCGCCGGTAGCAGTGATGCGCCTCGTCGTTGATGACGACGATCTGCTTCTTCTTGCCGAGTTCGCGGCAGACGCGCCGCACCATCTGATCGGGCGTTTCCGTAAACGGATTTTCCGCGCCATCAGCCAGAATCGCCTTGGTGAGCTTGCCGGCTGACACCGTTTCGCGCGGCTGAAAGGCGTGGAAATTGGTGATCAGGATATTCGCTTGTCCGAGCTGTTCAAGCATGTAGGCCGGCACGATGTCACGCTGGCGGTAATAGTTCTCCGGATCATTGGGCAGCAGCACGCGCAAACGGTCGCGAATGGTGATGCCCGGCGTAACGAGGAGGAAGGTATCGGAGAAGCGCGCATCCTGCGGGTTGGCACGTTTGTTGAGCGCGTGCCAGGCGATGAGCATCGCCATGACAACCGTTTTGCCGGAGCCGGTCGCCATCTTGAACGCCATGCGCGGCAGACCGGGGTTTGATGTATCGTTCGCCTCACGGAGCGTGTTCTCGATCCAGGCGTCGCCGTACTTCCGCGCGACCTCGGTAATGTAAATCGCCGTTTCGAGCGCTTCGATCTGACAGAAGAAGAGCTTCTTTTCGCGCTCCGGATCGGTCCAGTACTCGAGCAGCCGTTTGGTGGTCGGCGTGACCCCGATGTAGCCACCCTGCCGCCAGAGCGCGACGCGACCGCGAATGTCGTTGACCAGCCGGTTCTCTTCAATGCGGTCCTGGGTCCAATCGCCGACGAGCACCTGTTGTGCGGCGGCCTTTTTCTTGGGACGCGCGATCGGCACGAAATAGGAACTGGTGCGACGACCGTCGACCACCTGATCGGTGATGCCGTCGTCGTCGAAGCGAAAATGGCGCGTCGGCTCGCGAAATGGCGAGTTGATGATCGGGTTCTCAATGACGACCTGGGGCATCTCGTCCTCCTTGCAGCCATGGCATCGTAGCATCGATAGGATAGTGATGCCATCGGATGATGGTCCTGAACCGGCATCGCCGATCTCGAGCAGGCGGTCGCTCGCGTCCTCTGTTCGGGGGCCGTCATATTGATGGTCTTTGTTGTCGAGGGTTGGCTTAGCGATCAGTTACCAATCCGTTCAGCGCCAAATAGTGTACTGGATGCGGTACGTACTCCCCGCTCCGGATCAGTGACGCGTACCGCACGGAAAACCCCGTCGCGTCGACGATCCGTGACAGCGGGATACCCACGAGTTTGGGCTGAATCTCCCGGACGAACCGCTCACGTTCCGCTTTTCCGTCGCCATGCACCGCTTCCCACTCCGCGCGCTCGCGGGCACGCCGTTCCTTGCTCGCCACGCGTTTCGCTTTCGCCTCGCCGCCGTGCGCGGGATCGTTGCCTGCTTCCCGCTGCTGGGCGAGTGCCGTTTGTCCGGCGATGGCAAATCGTTTCGTGTCCACCTCGTGATGATGCTGTTTGCGGCAGGCGTCCGAGCAGAACTTCCGTCGCCGATCGGGGAGGACTCGTCCACACTCGGGACAGGTGCGCGGACCGATCGTGATTGACAGTGGAATTGTCCGAAGTTCCGGCGGTTCGTCGTCTCGCAGGGGTGCCACGGTTCGCCGCCCCTCGCGACGCTTGCGTTCCGTCAATGGCGTCGGCAACGGGCTTCCTGGTTTAGCCAGTCGCCGTGCGAGGCGTTCGGCAATCGGCGCGATGTGTCGTGCCCACTCGTTTGCCGTACCGCTGAGTTGGGTGGACAAGCGCGGCATCACGCGTACGGTCCCATCACGCGTCTCGACAAAGTCTCGCGCGGCAAGTTGCACCGTTTGCAGCCAGCGATACAGCCAACGATCAACCTCGGGGCGGATGGCTTCCATCAGGTCCAAGGCGAGTGAGTCCCGCGATGGTTGATCGGCGTGCATGAAACCGATCCCCGGATCCAAGCCCACGGTCAAGAGCGCGATCCGCGTTTCCGCTTCAAGAATGGCGTACAGGTAGTTCAACAGACCGTTTGCGGGAGTCGCAGCACGACGCGGTGAACTCGTGAGCGGTGACGTGCGGGTGCCGAACGTCTGCCAGTGCCCCGGAACGCGAGTGAGATCGCGACGGGCGAACCTGACCGGTACGGACTCCCAGGCTTGCCAATACCACGAGGCGCCGAGTGCCTCGATTCCACGGATTGACGCGAGATCGTTCGCCGTATCGAGCGTCGACACGAGTTGGGCAAATTTTTCCGCGACATCCGCGCGACCAAGGTCTCCCAACACAGACGCCTGCCCGCTGAGCTTGGCGCGGATTAACTCGCACGTGATCGCAACCCCGGTCTCGTTCATGCTCGCCATGACCTGCGCGCGACGTAACGCGGGATAGTCGGCCCCGCGTGCCAGGTTCGCGAAGATGACACGGCCGTCGTGATCGATTTGGATCAACGCCGCGCCGATGTCGTAGAGCCAGCGGATTGCGTCGAGGGAGATCGTGCCCGTGTGGCCGTGGATGACGACGCGCCGTATCCCACAGGTGGCACGGTGGAAGCGCAGGTCGCGGCGCTCGTCACCGCTCCCATCTTGAATCCGGAGTGCGCCTTGTTCGACGGAGAGACGGCAGCCGAAACCAGTCAGACTGAGGATGCCCTGAGACACCACATTCGACGTGGTAGGATCGCTACGCATTGGGAAGTACCCCTTCCTGATGCCATGTCCCCGGACGGTAGCCGCCGTCGCGGGGACTTCATTCATTCACGATGGAGCAGGATTCACGCTCGAAGCCCGAGGGATTGGCTTCAGGCGAGTGTGTCTATGCCTTCGTCCTCGTCACGTAGCGAATCAGCGATGAACGCTTGCATTTCCGGCGTGTCCAACGCGCGCACGTATCGCTCAAGTTTCGCTCGCAATCTCGGCGGAAGTGCTAGATCCCTTTCTTCGCTTGCTTCAAGCACCCGCCGCATGCCTTCGCCAACGAAGAAGAGCATCGGCGGCAAGATGATTCGTTGGTACTCGAGATACATCATGGCGACGGTGAGCAGGTCGTATTTCCACGCACGCATCAGATCCTGCTGAGGCGCGGCCTTCTTCTGTGCCCGCCAAAACGCGCGCCAGTTGTCCCGCCCAGGGCCGCCTCGGCTCACGAGGTGATAGACCTCGACCAGGTTCGCTACCTTCGCGAAGCGCGGTAGTAACGTTCGCAGTGGTGCGGCGTACGCCTCTTCGTCCTCCTTCAACAGATAATCAGCGTACGGCTTGTCATGGGCGTCGCGGACCAGCGCATTATGGGGCTGCTCGGCGAGATGCTCGGATTCGAGAATCCCTAGGAACGCGGCGCCTATTCCGATCCGGTGGGCATCGTCGACCGGCGCTCCGCTCGCAAGGTGCGGTTGAGTGACGTTCTCGTCGATCTCATCGAGGAGCCGCTCGCGGTCTTCTCCGGACAACCGGCTCAGCTCGTCAATGGCTGGCAGGCTCGGGAGCCGCTGCTGCACCGCGTGCCACACCCACTCGACCCGCTCCCGGACCACCGCATTGATGTCGACCTGGATGAAATCGAATCCCTCAAGCCACATCCAGACTTTGGTGGCAACAGCGCCGCCGATGTACCGGCGATAGGTGCCGAGCCAAACGACCGCGTCTCGAGCTGGAGGCGGATATTGGTACTTCGGACGTCCCCGACCCTGACCGGGAATTCTCATCCGGATCGGGGGAGGCAGCAGACCATCCTTATTCCATTCCTCGATCTGCCGCGCGCTGACCGTCACGCCTCGGCGTTCCGCGTGTGCTGCCAGCGTCTCGATGGTGTCCAACGCTCCCGGTCCCTTCACGCAGCCATCACTCGTATTTAGGCACAGTATACCGCACGCTAACTCCAATGTCAGATATCACGGTGCCTAATCCGGAGTGGGTACACATCTGGAATTAGCTACATTCTAGCTTCCCAAACCTGGGGAACGGCTCGGGTATGCTCGTGTGCGAGGCGTCGTGGTGGATGCCCAGATTGGAGGATCCGATGTCCACCGTCTACACGCTCAAGGATGTCAAACGTCACGCGTGCACCATGCTGCTGCCGATGGCCCATCTTGAACAGATGAAAGCGATTAGCCTCCGCACCGGCATTCCGCGCAATACGCTCACCGCCTTGGCCCTCGACGAGTATCTCCAGCGGCACTATCCCGCCCGGAGTGGTCGGCATGCCGACGACAACGCTGATGACGCCATGGGCGACTCCGTCATTGCGCACGGCGGGCGTCGGATGTGAGCGGCACCGCGCGCTCACTGTTCGGAACGATGGAAGGTTGGGAGTACCGATACGAGGAACTGAACGACGTCGACAGACACCTGCCGTATCGGTTCGCCCGCACCTCGAGAGGAGAACATCTTCATGTCCAATCTCCCGGTAATGGCTCAGCCGTCGCCGACCGCACCAGGGACATCTACGCTCGTCGACTTACCCGAGCTCGCCACCCAAGCAAATGCGGCGCACCGGGTTGCGTGCAACGCCGCGAGTGCGGCGTTGGGTCCGATGCGCGTCGCCCTTGACAACGCCATCTCGGCTGGGCGTGCGCTCCGTGAAGCGAAGGGGCAGATAAAACATGGACAGTGGCTCTCATGGCTGGCGGAGCACTGCCCAGACATTTCTTCTCAGCGGGCCAGCGAGTATATGCGATTGGCTGACGCGATCGAGAACAACGCCCTCGATATTCCCAACTCCGGGACTATCGCCCTCAGTCGTGCGATCGCGGCACTCCCGAAACAACGTCGGCGCAGTCAAACACCGAACACGGTCAACGACCGACACCCCATTGCCCTCATCGCGCAGATCGTCGAGCACTTCCTCGATCTCGACGAGACGCTCGAGGTGCAATCCGACGTCGATCGACTTCCCGAGTTGCGGGTCGCCGCCGTGACGGACTTCTGCCGTGGCTTCGACGACGACGACCGTGAATGGATTGCGCTCCTGATGGAGGACTGGGCGCGCGCCATCTTCACAGCGGTGACGTAGCGCAAACAACGCGCCCGGTCGGCGGCGAACCAGACGGGCGCGTCATTGGAGTGAACATGTCTCAAGCAAGTATCGCAAATGGCCAACCCGACCACCATGCGCCGCAGCATCCGCAAATCCGTGACCTCTGTCAGATCGTCGGACCGATGCCGACCGTCTATCTCATGGCCCGGCTCGTGGACTATCACGATCCTTGCTACGACGCGGCGCTGACCTGGATCCACGCGCAGCTGCCACAAGCCATCACCCAGTCGCCCCGTGAGTTGTTTCGCTCCAACCGCGATTGGCGCGAACGCTGGACCAGCTTGGTTCAGGACATTCACGTGGGGATCGTCGTCACGGAGCGCTACATTGGCCCAGGCGTCGCCCAAGAGCTTCACGACCTGGCGGACCGCGACGTCCCGCTCCTTTGGTTGCGCGCTGAGCCGGGCCGGCTGCGGCTGGTCGCGCGGTTTCGAGCATACCGCTGGTCCCACGAGGCGTGGTACTTCGGCTACCTCACCGAGGATGACCAGCTCCCACGCTTTCATCCTGACGTGGCGCGATGAGCACGGAAATCGACACCCCACGCGATGTTGCCGACATCTATATCGCGCGGCGACTCGCGGAGGACCCGAACGTGTCGGCCAATCAGATCGCCCGTGAGCTCCGCGCCCAGGGGATTGGCGTCCGCCGTCAATGGGTGCTCCAGGAGGTCAGAGCATTTGCCGAGGAGTTCGGTTTGACCGAACGATCGACGCATGCGGTGACCCACAAGTTCGCACCGCTCCCGACGGCCAAACGGGCGGACGCGTTGGACGTCGTGTCGATCGCGCGTCGGAATGACCTCAGCCTGGACGCCGCACGTCAGGCGTTCAACCGGACCCATCCGGATCATCCGATCTCGATGAACGCGATTCGCCGCCACGCCGGACCGGCACTGGAGAAACAGGGTGGGACATGGCGCGCCAAGCCGCGCGACCGGCTCGCGCGCACGATGCAGGTGGTGACGACGGAGGGCGTCAAGGTATTGACCGTGAAGGACTCCCGGACCGCATCGACCATCGGGGGGTACATGGCCGCCGTCCAACGCTACCAGGAGACCCGCGATCCCAACGTCCTCCGACGGTTTCAGGGCAAGAGTTTTCGCGTCGAGAAACGGGCCTATCGCTTTGAAACCGATCCGGACCGATTGGACGAGCTCGAGGTTGCCGGTGAGCTCGATGCCATTGAGACCGTTTCCGGCTAACCCTAATGATTGGAGCGTATTACCCATGAATGACTTGAACCGCGTGAAACGAGCGTCAGCCAAACGTGCGCGGCTTGGCCAGCAAGCTGAGTGTGCCAACTGTGGCGTGAGCGACATTCGCGGCTTGCAGTCTGCGACAGTGGTCCTGTGCGCCGAGTGCCGATTGACGTTGCAAGGCAAGCGCGACACTGAACGCCATCACCCAGCCGGTCGCCACAACGACCTAGCGGCGTTCGCGCTCCCGGCCAATGACCACGCCTGTCTGACTGATGCCCAATACGACTGGGCAACGGAGACCCTCCGCAACCCACATCAGGACCCGTTACGGCGCATCGCCGCCTGGTTGCGCTTCTTCGAGGACGTCTTTCGCTATCTTGCCGAACACGTGCAGGGGTGGGCGCACCTGCTTGAAGCCGCGTCTGACCGGCTAACCGCAGTCGATGGGGTGTCGTGGTTCAACGAGATGGGAGCGAAGTAGATCATGGCCGTGTCACTTCCGATCGCCGTCCGCGCCTACGCGAAACCGCTCACCACCGGTGGGATGCCAAAAAACAAAGGCAAACGTCGACGGAAATCCGCACCATGGCAAGCATCCTGGCCGGGAACGGTGTTAGTGTTCGACACCGAAACACGGGTCGACGTCTCGCAGCGGCTCATGGTCGGATTCTATCGGGTCGAACATGATGGTCAGGTCGTTGAGACGGGCATCATCGAACCAGACGACCCGACTGAATTGAATGCACGCGAACGGCTCGTGCTCGACGCGTGGTGTGACCAGCATCCGGAGATCGTCCGGCGCACCCGTGCGGACTTCATCGCCGAGGTGTTCTATCCGCTCACGGATCGCGGACAGGCCGTGGTGGTGGGGTTCAATCTGCCCTTTGATCTCTCCCGCTTGGCCATTCGCGCGACTCCAACCAAAGCCAACGACGGATTCACGTTTACCTTGGTAAATAAGGTGGACACGCGTGGGCGAAACACCGCGCCTCGGTGGGCCCCGCGTATCCGTATCCAACCCATCGACGGCCATCGCGCGATGATTCAGTTCAGTGGACGGAAACAGCCGGGTCGGTTTCTCGATCTGGCGACGTTGACATTCGCCCTGACCGCTAAACGGCAGACGCTCGAATCTGCTTGTGAGGTCTTCGGCACCGAGTTGGCCAAAGCCGAGCGCCCGACATTCGGCACGATTTCCACGCAGCTTCTTGACTACGGGCTGCGTGACGTCGAGGCAACAGCCCAACTCTCCGCACAAGGCTTGACGGAATATGCACGACACCCAATCGCCACGCCTCCCCATCAGGTGTACTCACCGGCCTCGATCGGCAAGGCGTACTATCACGCGATAGGGTTGACGCTTCCGACGCTGGTTAGCCACGGCGCGTTCTCACCCGACCAAATTCAAGGACTGGCCACGCTCGCGTACTTCGGTGGTCGCACCCTTTGTGGCATCCGTAACACGGTTCTCCCGGTCGTCTACGTCGATTACCTGAGCATGTACACCACCGTCAACACGCTGCTGGGTCTCTGGCGACTTCTGACGGCGAAGCGGATTGACGTGACGGATGCGACGGAGGATGTCCGTGCTTTCGTCGAGGACATCACCGTAGACGACCTGTTCGATCCCGCCACATGGCCGAAGCTTCTCGTCCTGGTCGAGGTCGAACCGCAGGACGATCCGTTGCCGACGCGGGCGCGGTTCGGTCCGGACGCCTATGCCAACCACACGATTGCGGTGACGCCGCTTACGTCGACTCAACCCCTCTGGTACACCCTGGCTGATGTCATCGCCGCAAAGCTCACGTCTGGTCGCGCTCTCCAGATTCGTCGCGCCCTGCGCGTTACGCCGCACGGTCGACAGACCCTGAATCCGATCCACCTGCGCGGGCAGGTCGCGATTGATCCCAATCGCGAGGACTTCTTTCGTGAAGTCATTCGCACGCGCATGGAGGTCAAGCGTGACCAGACGATGCCCCCAGCGGAACGAGACGCGCTCGACCAGTTCTTGAAGATTCTCGCCAACAGTACCTCGTACGGCATCTTCATGGAGATGAACCGCATCGAAGGGACGACGGCCCGTGTGCAGGTCTTCGGTGCGACGACGTTCGAAACGACCGTGACGAACCCGGAAGAGCTCGGACGCTTCTGTTATCCGTTGATTGCGAGTTTTATTACGGGTGGCGCCCGACTCATGCTCGCCCTCGCCGAACGGCTCGTTCGCGATGCGGGCGGACACTATGCCTTCATGGACACAGACAGCCTGGCGATTGTGGCAATGGAGGAAGGCGGACTCGTGGCGTGTCCGGGCGGACCGGAGCGCTTGCCGGATGGACGCGAGGCGATTCAGGCGCTCTCGTGGGCGGAGGTCGACGCGATTCGGGACCGCTTCCGCGCACTGAACCCGTACGGGACGGACGAGAGCGTGCTGGAACTGGAGAAAGAGAATTACGTCCCGAACACGAAGGAACGACGCCAGCTCTATGCCTACAGCATCGCATCCAAGCGGTACGCGCTCTTCAACTGCGACGCTGATAACGTGACACTGCGCAAATACTCGGAGCACGTCTTGGGTGGGTACGATACGCCGCGCGATACCGTCTCAGACGAACCGGTCAAGGACTGGATTGAACAAGCATGGTCGTTCCTCATTCGGCGGGCGCTACGTCTGCCTGCGTCCTTGTCGTCGTGGGCGGACACCCCCGTCACGTCGCAACTGACGATCTCCAAACCGCGCATGTGGACGTGGTTCCAACG
>CALAGB010000479.1 GCA_937891245.1 uncultured Thermomicrobiales bacterium
AGCCGCAACCGGTCGTGCCGCAGCAGCGTCGCGTCTACACGATGGAGACCGCGAACGAAGACTACTGGGAGGCTGAGCAGCTGTCGCGGCATCACTTTGAGGTGCGCGGACCCAAGATCGAGCGCATGACCAAGATGACCGACTTCGCAAACGAGGAGGCGGCTGATCGCTACCAGCGTGTCCTCGAAGCCTCCGGTATCTCGGCGCGACTCGAAGAACTGGGCGTGCTGCCGGGCGATATTGTTCATGTCGCCGATTATGAGCTGATCTGGGATCAGGCGAGCCTCGACGCCGAGGAGCGCGAAGCCGCCCGTCGCAAGCGGCGCACGAAGCGTGAACGCCTCGCCAAGCGTAGCGGGTTGAAGCATGAGTTTGACGAAGCGGAGCTGCCGGAGTTGTAGCGATCGCGTCCACATCCAGGCACGTATTGCCGAGTGCTACGCGTAAGAGATCCTGAGCCGCAGCGTGGGATCGCGTTCCTCTCTCCCAACGACACCCTAACCAGGGCGCGGTCGTCAGGCGTCGAGGCCGCTGCTGGAGGCGGCATTGGGGAGGTTCTGGGTCGTTTCGCGGCGGACGTCGTAGACGTCGCGCACCGATTCGAGCTTCTGCAGGAGCCGGCTCAGCTGCTTGACACCTTCGACCTCGACCGTCATCAGCACGTTGACGGTGCGATCGTCGTTGACGCTCGTCAGAACCGTGAGCATGCTGATTTTCTCGTCGGCCACCAGCGTCGTGATGTCGCGCAAAAGCCCGACGCGATCCCACGCTTCGATGCGCACGCTGACCGGGTAGCGGTTGCGCTGTTCGTTCCCCCAGCTGACCTGAACCAGCCGGTCGGGATCATCGACATGGATCACGTTGTGGCAGTCGATCCGGTGCACCGTGATACCGCGACCGCGCGTGACGTAGCCGATGATCTGATCGCCGTAGACCGGCTTGCAGCAACTGGCGAGCCGGGTATAGAGATCGCCGACACCGGTGACCTGGAGGCTCGGCGGCAGCTTGGGCGTCGCCGGGGTGCTGGTCGTCGCCAGTACGGCGCGATCTTCATGCTCGGCGAGCCGCGTCGCGATCTGCTGCGGCGTAACGGCTCCATAGCCGATTGCCGCCAGAAAGTCGTCGACTTTCTGATAGAGCGGAAACTGCTTGGCGACATCCTCGAGCTTCGCTTCGATGCCGAGGCGGCGCAGTTCGCGCTCGAGCGTGTCGCGGCCCTGCGAGATATTTTCGTCGCGCTGTTGGCGCCGGAACCATTGGCGCACCTTTTCGCGTGCCGAGGCGGTGGTGATGTAACCGCTGCTCGACTGCAACCAGTCGCGGCTCGGTCCCACCTTTGACTTCGAGGTCATGATCTGGATGACCTCGCCGTTCTGCAGCTTGTAATTGAGCGGCACGAGGTGACCGTTGATCTTGGCGCCGACGCATTGGTGCCCGACTTCGGTGTGAATGCGATACGCGAAATCAACCGGCGTCGCGCCGGCTGGTAGCTCGATGATGTCGCCCTTCGGCGTGAAGACGTACAGCATCTCCTGGAAGACGTCGGATTTGAGCGATTCGACGAATTCCTGCGCGTCGACGACCTCGTCACGCCAGTCCATTAACTGTCTGAGCCAGGCGACCTTCGCCTCGACATGCGGATCGGGCTTGGAGCCTTCTTTGTAGCGCCAGTGCGCCGCGATTCCAAATTCGGCGATGTGATGCATCTCCTGGGTGCGAATCTGAATCTCGAGCGCGTGCCCATCGAATTCACCGGGAATCGGGTGCCACATCGAGTGGATGACGCCAAGCGCGCCGTAGCAGTCCTTCTTTTCGTCGACGATGATGCGGACGCCAAGGACATCGTAGATCTCGTCGAAGCTGCGCCCCTTGCGTTCCATCTTGCGCACGATCGAGGTGATGTGCTTTTCACGACCGGAAATCTCGGCGCTGATGCCTGCTTCACTCAGTGCGGCTTGCAACTCGTCGATCACGCGATTGAGATATCGCTCGCGATCAATATTGCGGCGTTCGAGCGCCCGCACAATGCCGAAGTAGGTTTGTGGATCGACATAACGAAGCGCGAGATCTTCCAGTTCGGATTTGAACTGCCAGATACCGAGCCGGTTGGCAAGCGGCGCGTAAATCTCAAGCGTTTCTTGGGCGCTACGCATCTGTTTCGAGCGCGGCATGTGCTCCAGCGTGCGCATATTGTGCAGCCGGTCGGCGAGTTTGATGAGGACGACGCGCACGTCGTCGACCATCGCCAGGAACATCTTGCGCAGGCTTTCGGCCTGGCGCTCCTTCTCGCGAACGGCCTGATCTTCTTCGGTCGTCCAGCGGATGCGACCAAGTTTGGTGACGCCGTCGACCAGCTTGGCGACGCGATCGCCGAACTCTTTGTCGAGCTCCTCCATCGTAATATCGGTATCTTCGATGACATCGTGGAGCAGGGCAGCCGCGAGCGCTTCCTGATCGAGCTGAATTTCGGCAAGGATAATGGCGACCTCCGTCGGGTGCGAGATATACGGCTCGCCCGAACGGCGCAGCTTGCCGTCGTGTGCGGCTTCGGCGAAATCGTAGGCGTGTTTGACCAGCGCCAGATCCATACCCGGCATCTGCCGTTGGATCACTGCTTTCAGATCGTCCCAGGTTGCACCGGGTGGCGCGGCGGCTTCTGCCGTCGGGCTCGCCGGCTCGCCTTCAAGCCAGTCATGTGAAGGAGCAGTTGACATCAATTGAATTCCGGGTGAGATAGGCACACTTCAATAGCCTTGAACTATAACGCTCACCACGTTGACTGTCAAAAGAACGCTGGGAATGCGCGAAGGATCCGAATCGTTTGCGGAAGACAGTCACTCTTCGGTTATGCTGGTGAGCACGGGTACCATCGCTGATTGTGAACGTCGACAGAAAGTGGGGCATGGATGGGCTTTCCGCTGCGGGTTGGGATTGGTACAGGGAATCGGTTGCCGTTTCCGGAGCTGGCACGGCAATGGCAGCAGATCGAGAATGCGGGCTTCGATACCGCCTGGGTCGTCGACCATTTCATGGCGAGCGACGACGAATTAACCCCGTATTACGAAGCGTGGACGCTGATCGCCGCGCTCGGGGCGCTCACTTCACGCATCCGCTTCGGTATCCTGGTCGCCGGAAATACCTATCGCAATCCCGGACTGTTGGCGAAAGAGGCGCTGACGATCGATCACGCAACCAACGGCCGGGTCGAACTTGGTATCGGCGCCGGCTGGATGGAACGCGAGCATACCGCCTATTCCTACGACTTCCCCGAGCCGGGACCGCGCGTTTCGATGTTCGAAGAGGCATTGCAGGTGATCGACAGCCTGATGACCAAGGAACGTACCAATTTCGATGGTGAATACTATAAATTTGTCGATGCACCATTCGAACCGAAGCCGCTGCAGAAGCCGCGCATTCCGATCATCGTGGGCGGTTCCGGGCCGCGGATGATGCGCATCGCGGCGCGATACGCCGACAATTGGAATACGCGAGGCACTCCCGAGGCAGTGGCGCCGACCATCGAGCGTTTTCACGCGGCGTGCGCCGCGGTCGGCCGCGACGTGAGTACGATTCGCTGCTCGGTCTTTCCCTGGGTGCACGCCTTTGAATCCGAGGAGCAGTTCGCCGACATCGTTAAGGCGTACATGGCGCTCGGCTTCAGCGATATCGCTTTCCCGATGCCGCCGGAGGAGTTTCGCCCGATGATGGAACGTTGTGCTCGCAACGTTCTGCCGGAGTTGCGCCGCCTTTCGTGATCGGATGGTCACGATCCTGCGCGGGAATAGTTGACAGGTGCGGCTGTTCTATTGGTTGACGGCGATGAAAAGAGACGCAGGACCCGGGGCCGAGCCGTCAACCCCATTGAACCTGAACTGGAGAACTCCATGCTGGCAGCCGAACGATTTCAGCAGGCTATGAGCATTGCACAATATTTCGAGCAGATGACCCAGAACAAAGAGACGGTGCTGAAGAACTATGAACGCGCCGAGATCACGGATGAGGATCGCCGGTTCTTCGGCGCTCAGCCGCTGAACGTGTTGATCCTCACCGAGGAGTGGTGCATCGACTCGATGCAGTTTGTGCCGGTGCTGGCGCGCCTGGCTCATGAAGTGCCGGGTATCGATGTGCGCGTCATGCGACGCGACGAGAACAAGGATCTGGCAACCAACTATCGGCGCAAAGATGGCTATCAGGCGATTCCTGTCTTCATCTTTTTTGATGGCGCGATGCAGGAAATCGGTTCGCTGATCGAACGGCCGGTGCGCGTTTCAGAGGAGATGGCGGATGAGACGCAGCGCTTCCAGAAGCTGCATCCGGAACTGCCGGGAGTGACGCGGAACGTCGACCATATGCCGGAGGAGACGCGGGCGGCGGTGAAGACGAATTCGCAGCAGTGGCGCCGTGGCCAGCAGGATCGCTTCGCCCGCTACTTCCTCGACGAAGTGAGGACGATTCTCCAGCATGCGTTCCAGGAGCAGGCCGTTTAGCCCGCTGTATTCAGCCGGTTTGACATCGCACGTCAAGCGCCCGTACGATCAGTGCGGGCGCTTTGCGTTGCCTGGCGGCGCCCCGCTTACGCGTACAGCCGGGCAGGTCGTCGAACGATGAGGATCGCGAAATGGCCGAAGACGAACAGCCTGGAATCCGAGAGACCGAGCACAAGCAAGCGGCAACCCGTGAGCCGGTGCCGGCGACTGAGATCAACCGTACCGGCGTCCATGATGTCCAGGCGACGACCGTCATCATCAAGCGTGGTAACGCGCAGACGGTCAGCGGAGAACGCCTGACGATGGAGCGCTCCGCGGCTCGCTCGATTGACGCGCGCAGCGTTCAGATGGACCGCAGCGCGGCAGCGCGGCTCAACAGCGAGCGCGTCGTGCTGCAAGGGAGTAGTGCCAGCCAGATTTCGGCGCACGAATTGCGCATGGTGCGGAGTCAGGCGGGATTTATTTCGGCCCGACAGGCGCACCTCGAATCATCGCGCGTCTTCGTACTCGCCGGGCGCGCCGACGGTGACGTTCACACGGTCCTGACGCTGCCGTCCGCCGCTGTCCTGGGAGCGGCCTTTGGCGCCGGTATCGCCATTGTGACCGCGCTCATTCGCCTTGCGTTTCGGAAAGGATAGCGTCCATGCGGCTGCTCGGGAGTCTGTTCAACTTTCTTCTTGGTGCACTTGTCGGCGTCCTGATCGGTGCGCTCATCACCGCGCTGCTTGCCCCACAGAGCGGCCAGGAGTTCAAAGTGCGGGTACGTGAGCGAATCGACGAGGGCCGAGCCGCTCGGGACCGCGCCGAAGCCGAAACGGCCGCCGAGTTGACCGAGCGGTTTCGCCGGAAGATCAACAATCCAAACGCGCTCAAAGAGTTGTAGCGGCGCTTGCTGGTCGAACTCCCACTCTCATTACGCCGCGCGCTCGATGCACGCCGCACCGGCACGTCCGGCGCCGAACTCGCTCTGGCGACGCGAGCGCTCTCCGATCGCTACCGGGCTGGTCTGCCGGCCGGTTCGTCGTTCATCGAATCTCAGGCCGATGTCTCCGCCTATGCCGCGTACCGGCTGCCTGCGACCTATGCAGCGGCCGTCGCGACACTGAGCGCGTTGCGCGAGGTCTGGCCGGACTGGCAGCCACGGAGCCTCCTTGATCTCGGTGCCGGACTCGGTTCCGGCCTCTGGGCGGTCGCGACGCTCTGGCCCGGCATCGAACGGATGACGGCACTCGATGCCGAAGCGCGTATGATCGCGACCGGTCGCGAATTGAGCGCGGCCGCCGCGCACCCGGCACTGCGCGCAGCCGAATGGCGCCAGGCAAACCTGGCGCAGGCGGAATTGGATGGTTCGTTCGACCTGACGCTCCTGGCGTATCTGCTCGGCGAGCTCGAGCCGGATGCCGCGCAGCAACTGATCTCCCGCGCGTGGTCCGCGACGACCGGAGCGCTTGTGGTGATCGAACCGGGAACCCCGGAAGGATTCCACCGCATCGAGCGTATTCGTGATGAGGTTGTCGCTTTTGGCGGCTACGAACTGGCGCCCTGTCCCTACGACCCATCCCACCGCGTTCCCGCGGACGACTGGACGCATTTCTCGGTACGTCTGCCGCGCAGCCGGACCCACCGCCTGGCGAAAGAGGCAGCGCTCAACTACGAAGACGAGAAGTTCTCGTACGTAGTGCTGGCGCGAGAACCGCCCAAGCGGACTTATACGCGGATACTGCGCCACCCACAGGTGCGCAAAGGACACATCTATCTGCAACTCTGCACGCCCGAGGGTATTCAAACGATCGTCGTCTCGAAACGCGAAGGCGAGCGCTACAGCCGCGCGCGCAAGGCCGAGTGGGGCGACATCTTCGAGTGGAATGAGTGAGCGGCGAAGGAAATGACTGGCCTGGGCGACGCCAGGGTCGCCCAGGCCAATGGATTGACGCCGAAGCGCGCTAGCTGTTGCCGCGCAAGACTCCCCAACTCGAGGGCATCTCGCCGACCGGCACCTCGATGAGGGTGGGATGCTTCTCCTTCATCGCGCCGCGCAGCGCTTCGCGCAGACCGTCCGGACCGTGCGCCTGACGGCCCTCGACGCCGAAGGCATCGGCCAGCTTCATGAAGTCCGGGTTGAGGAGATCGGAGTTGATGACGCGGCCGTCAAAGCGCTCGCGCTGCATACGGCGCACGTTGCCGTAGGCGCCGTCGTTGAAGACGACCATGATGGCGTTGATGTTATGGCGCATCGCGGTCGATAGTTCTGAAACGTTATAGAGGAAGCCGCCGTCGCCGATGACCGCCACGACCCGCTTGTCGGGATTCCCCACCTGAGCGCCGAGCGCGGTGGCGAACTCGAAGCCGAGCGTTCCCTGATAGCCGGCGCCGATGAAGCTACGCGGCTCATAGACCGGAAAGCCCATGTTGCTCCAGTAGCCGACCTGGGTCATGCCGCTGATTACGATATCGTCGTCGGCCAGTTCCTCGCGGATGGCGGTCGCGTACGTCGCTTGCGGTTGAACCTCGAAGAGCACATCCATCGAGCGCTCCTGGACCGCCCGGAGCTCCTCCTCGCGCGAAGCGCGTGAGCGGTTGTGCTTTCCGACCTGATCGACCAGCGCACGCAGTGCGAGGTCGGCATCGGCCAGCACGCCGATATCCGGCGTCCGATTGCGCCCGATCTCTTCCGGATCAATGTCGATCTGGATGACCGTCTGCTTGTCGGTTGGTCCCCACGGCGAGGTGGCCGGTTGCAAAAAGCGCGTGCCGACGGCGAGGATGACGTCGGACTTCGGCATGAGCTGGCGCCCGCCGACGACGTTCTGCGCCAGATAGCTGCGATCAGAGATCGAGCCTTTACCCTCGGGAGTCATCATGACCGGCGCTTGCAGCATTTCGGCCAGTTCACGCAACGGTTCCCAGGCACCCGAGAGGATAACGCCGCCACCGGCGTAGATGAGCGGGTTTTCAGCTTCGCCGAGCGCACGGGCGGCTTTCGCGATCAGTTCGGGGTCCGGCTCAGCGCGCTCGAGCGGTGCCGGATCGAGCAACGTCACATCGGCAGTCGTTTGCAACACATCCGGTGGGACTTCGATTTCGACGGGACGCGGGCGGCCTGAGCGCAGCTGGCGAAATGCCTCCTGCACGAGCGCCGGAATCTCCGCCGGAGTCGTGGCACAACCGGCCCACTTCGTCGCCGAGGCCACCATCTGGAGTTGGTTCGGCACTTCGTGGAGCATGCCGCGGCCGGCGTTAATCTGGGCCGATTCGATCTGCCCGGCGATACAGAGGACGGGTGACGAAACGGCGTAGGCGGTCGAAAGACCGGCCATCGCGTTCATCACGCCCGGCCCAGGAACGACCAGGCAGGCACCGACCTTACCGGTCGTGCGGGCGTAGCCGTCGGCCATGAACGATGTCGGCTGCTCGTTGCGTGTGTGATAGGCGGGAAGCGAGTCTTTCACGTCGTAGAGCGCGTCGAAGATCCAGTCGAGCTGCACGCCCGGCAAGCCAAAGATCACGTCGAGGCCATTGCGCGTCAGCGATTGGACGAGCGCCTGTCCTCCGGTCATTTCTGCCATCTATTTCCCTCTCTGCCAGTGCCACACGCGAGTCGATCTCGCGCGTCAGAATGCTGCCAGCGTCGTCACATCGCGGCGCCGCCCATGCTGATGGGTGGGAGCCGCGTTGCTCGATGAGCCGTTGGGGCGACGCTGCCCGTGGAGATGCGCGCACGCTGGGCTGATGCGGTGCGGATAGAGCGGCCGGATCATCATTGATCAAGGCACGAGTGTAGTATGCCAGCCGTTCGCCATGCGGTCATCATCGCCAGACACCCTCACGTCGGGCCGGCCGGCACCGGTCGGATCGTGACCTTCAGGCACGGGAATTGCGAAATCGAAAGCAGTTTGGCAGAGAACTCCCGGACAACTGTCAGCTTCTCAGGTTGTCGTCATCGCCGAAGCAAGGATAGCGACAATTCACTGCGTGCGATCCGTCTGCGTGAAAGGCCAGCGGGAGAATTGAGAGGGATCGTGAACCACCGAGCTTCCCGAAGATCGAAGAATCAGGAGTGGATTCATCGCGTCGACGGACGCCAGGGTGGCGATGTCGTCGCGTCGCGCGGGACGATCGTCCAGTCGGGGCTGGCGATCGATTATTACACCACCCAGCCATCGGCCGGTCAGTGGATCGCACTCGGCGTCGTGCCACTGTCGCCCGGTATCGATGGTGATGAAGCCACGCACCGTGTCATCGTGGGCACGGGACCCAGCGAGGAGACGGCGATCGATTCGCTGCGTGAGCGGGCTACCCCGATCCTCGGCGTCACCAAAACCATCTCAGTCAGCACCACATACATCCCGACCTCCGAACCGAGCGACTGGTTCGGGTAAACCGACAGGACGGCCGCCCTCACCCCCGGCCGGTCCCTCCCACTGACTCCCTCCCCACGGGAGGGAGAACCATCTCCCAACGACTGGGAGAGGGGAGCATACGCGCGACTGCGGTCGCGCTTTTTCCTATCCGCCTGTACACAAGCGCTCCGAGACAAACCGCAGTTTGCAAACAGACACTTCGCTCCCAGAATTAGGAGAGGGGCTGGTGGTGAGGGCCGCCGCCGTCTCTCCCCGTCGTCTCCGGCGTTCGTGCACTATACTTGCGATCCATGGATGGAGATGGTGGCTTAGCCATGGACCCGGTTCTGGTTTGCGGGAGGAGATGCATGCTCGAGACTGAATACACCGAACTGCAGATGTTGTGTGTCGGCTGCAAGGCAAAATGGGATGTGCCGGTGGCGCGGCAGGTCAATGTCGGTACGCATCCCGATGCGCGACTTGGTATCCTGCTCGGTACGATGCATCGAACCCGTTGCCCCGTCTGCAAGAAGCCGCGCGATGTCGAGTGTATCTTCGACTACTACGATCCCGAGCGGCAGTTGGTGGTGCAGATTCGTCCCGATTGGGAATTCCAGGCGGGCGGCGGCGAAGACTGGTATTGGGCGCGCTATGAAGGGCTCGTCCAGAAGTACGCCGATCAGGATGTGCGCGTCGACGTTGTCTTTGGGTTTGATGAAATGATCAACAAATATCTGGGCGGTGACGAGGCGCGGGCGGCAGCCAAAGTCGAGTGGGCCGAGCGGCAGGCCGCCGAAGAGGCGGCGCGTCTGGCCAAGATCGAGCAAAAGGAAGCTGAATCGGCCGGCGTGGAAGAGTCCGATATCGGCGATTAGCGCGCGGCGCCGAATTCAACGATCGAAGAGGCAGCGAACCAGCGAGAGCAGAGCGACGAACAGTCGACGGTCGGATGGATGGAGAACGGCATGGGCAAGCAGCTACCGGCGATTCCAACGCAAGTCGAGATCGAGCCTCGCCGCCGCGCACTGGCGACGCGCCCACGTTCCGAGCGTGGTTGGTTCCGCTCTCCGGTGGCCGAAGCGCTGCTCGAACTGATGCCGGATCTGCTTCGGCTGACGCGCCAGGCGATTCGCCCGTCGCAGCCGGCCGGTGATCTCCTGCCGTCGTCGGGTGCTAATGGTATGACGGTGCAGGAGATCGAAATCGACGTCGCTTCGCCGTTGGTGCGTCGCGTCGTCGTGCGCTCGACCAACGCCTGGTCGCTCTCGCCTGATGTCGCGCTGGCCGGACGGCAGCGGCGTGGCGGGCGCCTTGGACTCGGCGCCGCCAGTGTGGCTGGCCTCTTGCTTCTCGGCGCGGCCGCCGCGCGCCGCGCGTCGCTGCCATTTCCAGGCCGCTCGCGCGAGCGCGTTTGAGTCGAGCAGCCGTGCGCTACTCTTGACCTTCTTCGATCTCGGCAGCTTCGGTGGCCGCTTCCTCGGCCGCTTCCATCTCTTCCGCCGTCTCCTCGGTCGCGCGTTGTGCGCCTGAGAGACGTACGATCAACTCGTCACCCGGCGTCAGGATCTCGACGCCCTCCGGCACCGCCAGATCTGAGACGAAGATCGCGTCGTCGATATTTTCCAGCTTCGTCAGATCAACCTCGAAGCTCTGCGGAATCGCGGCCGGCAGCCCGCGAACCGTAACATCGGCACGACCGTGGTTCAGCACACCCTGGCCTCGATCCGATGGCTCGCCGGTCGTGACGACGGCGACGATAATTTCCGTCACCTTATTCAGGTTCGGCGCGTAAAGTTCCGCATGAACCAGCGTACGCTTGATCGGATCGCGCTCGACGTTTCGAATAAACACGGTGCGCGACGTATCGCCGACGGCTACATCGACCAGCTGGCTGGAGCCCGCTCGTTGATAGAGGCTGTCGAACTCACGTGCGTCGAGACTGATCGACTGCGGCTCATCGACCGCCGGACCGTAAATAACACCGGGTACGATTCCCTGACGACGCAGGCGTTTGACCTCTTTCCCCAGCAACGTGCGGGGTTCGGCCGAGATTTTTTCGTAATCGGGCATGCTTCCCTATCCTCATAACATGGACGACCGCGATACCGCGATTCGTTGCTCGGCCAACAATTGCGACCAACGAACGGCAGTAAACGGAGGACGCTCAACGATCGTCCATAACGTCGCACACGGCAAATGGAGCGCGCTCCGTTACAACGATAGCAGGATCGTCCGGCTCACGCTTGCTCGTTGCACTGAACCAGCCCCAAGTTGCGTTCAATGTGGACCATTACGCATTGTGCAATTGTTTCCGAAGCGGCTATAATTGACGCACGGTCTTTGGAGCGACGTGAAACCGCCCAGGTGCCGATGGTGCCACGCAGTACGTTCGTCGACTGGCCGGCGAGCGCGAGTGGGGTACCTGGGATACGAGGAAGCGAGAGGTTCGAGCGAAGATGGTGGTGGTCGTGAGCGAGGAGACAACGAATAGCAGCGAAAATGATGGAGTAGTCGATCTGCTTCGTCGCACGATTGTGGAATTGCAGCCGGGAATGGAGTCACTGAGCGCCAACTGGCCGCAACTGACCTTGCAACAGCTTCGAGTCATGCACATTCTGTATAGCTCGGGGCCGACGCGGGTTTCGAGCCTGGCTCAGGCGCTGCGCGTCTCGACACCGACCGTCACCGGGATTCTCGATCGTCTCGTGCAACGTGGCATGACATCACGCGCCGACGATCCGAGCGATCGGCGCGTCGTGCTTAATCTGCTGACGCCGCTCGGCCTGCAGGTGATCGAAGGCCTGCACCCGGTTCAGCCCGAATATCTCAACCGTCTGGTCGACCGGCTCTCCGATGATGAGCGGCAGATCATCGTCGACGGACTGCAAGCGCTGCTGGAAGCCACAACCCGCGCCAACTGAGCGGTTCAACGATCGTTGGCTGATCGAACGGTGCCCGGCAGCGGTGCGACAGAGTGCTGCCGGGCGAGCGTGTTAGCTCTAATACTGAACCAGCACGAATTCGTTGCCGTCGGGATCTTTGAATTGCGCCATCTTCATGCCCCAGGGCTGCATCTCTAATGGCTGGCTGAACTCGACTCCCTTATCCCGCAGTTCCGCATAGGTCGCGTCGATATCATCGCTATCGAAGACGATCGGGCTCCAGGTGCCGATACGCTCTTCAAGCCCAGGTGGTGTGAACAGAATCAGGGTCGTGTCGGCACCGGGCGGAGCAACCTCGATCCAGCGTATTCCCGGCATGGATGTATCGTCGGCTCGCACTTCGAAACCAAGCTTCTCCGTATAAAAATCGAGGGCCCGTTGCTGATCTCCAACGTAGATGTTGACGGCGCGCGCCTTTTTGATCATAGAGTTTCCTTTCGTGAATCCCTACGACGGCTAACAGAGGCATTGTACGTACAATGCCTCTGTTATGTGACACGCGATACGACTAAATGTGAATGGTGACCGGTTCGTAGGCCGCCGGACGGCGGTTGGCGAGCGAGGGGAGCTGGGTGCGAACCTGGCGCAGGTAGGCAAAGTCGAGATCCGCGATGACGACGCCCTCCTGATTCGGCGCGTCGGCCGTCACCGTGCCCCAGGGATCGGCGACCAGCGCGTGACCATAGCATTGCGCGTTCGGCTCGTGCGGACCGATCTGCGCCGGAGCGAGCACATAGCACTGATTCTCAATCGCACGGGCGCGCAGCAGGACGTGCCAGTGATCCTTTCCGGTGAACTGCGTGAACGCCGCCGGTACGAAAAGAATCTCGGCGCCCTCGAGCGCCAGTAGCCGGTAGAGTTCCGGGAAGCGCAGATCGTAGCAGATCGACAGCCCAACCGTATGGCCGTCCATTCCCACCGTCACCGGCCGCTCACCCGGCATGATCGTCGCTGATTCATTGGCACTGACGTTGCCGGTAATGTCGATGTCGAAGAGGTGGATCTTGCGATAGACCGCCTGCAGTTCGCCGTCCGGGCTGTAAAACGTGCTCGTGTTGAAGTATTTACCGGGCGTATCCGTCCGCTCCAGAATAGAGCCGCCGAGCAGATAGATGCCGTGCTGACGCGCCTTGGCGGCGAAGCGCTCGGTCGTTGGCCCTGGAATCGACTCGGCATTCGCCTCGTGCTGATCCTTGGCACCGAGATAGGAAACGTACTCGGGCAGCCCGACGAGTTTGGCCCCCCGCTCAGCCGCCTCGTCGATCAAGCGCTCGGCGGTGGCGAGATTCGCCTCCTTATCCGACCGCGAATTCATCTGGACAACCCCGACCCGCAACAGATCATCGTTCATCGCCCGCATCCTTTCGCATATGCACCGACGTCCCAATCTATTGTAGACCCAACACCCTAGCTACAGATGCGCGTCCCCCAAAGCGTATGCCACTCGACGAGGGCGCCATGACTGATGGCCCTACACCGCCCCCGCCTTACGGACCTTCCCAATCTGATCCTCGTCGTAGCCGAGTTCGCGCAGGATTTCGTCGGTGTGCTGGCCGAGGAGGGGTGGGGCGAGGCGGATGCTGGCCGGGGTTCCGCTCAGTTGATAGGGGAAGCCGACCTGGTCGACTTCGCCGAGCGTTGGGTGCGGCACGCGCTGACTGAGCTGGTAGTGCTGCGCTTGCGGGTCCTGGAAAACCTGATCGACGGTGTAGATCGCGCCGCAGGGGACCGAGACGGTATCGAGTTTGGCAACGATTTCGGCGGTGGTGAACTGGGTGAACGACGTTTCGATCTCTGCCACGAGCGCCGGCAGGTTGGTGATCCGACCGACGTTGTCCTTGAAACGCTCGTCGCTCAAAAGCCGTTCGAGGCCCATGGCGCTGCAGAGGCGACAGAAGATGCCGTCGTTGCCCGACGCGACATTGACATACCCATCCTTGCTGTGGAACGTCTGATAGGGCGCGACGATCGGGTGGGCGTTGCCGGTGCGCTGTGGCGCTTCGTGGGTGGCGAAATAGATGCCGGCCTGGTAGGTGAGGAGCGCCACCTGCCCGCCGAGCATCGTGTTATCGATGTATTGGCCCTCGCCGGTTCGCTCGCGATGGAAGAGGGCGTTGACGATCGCGTAGGCGCCGAACATGCCGGCTGCGATATCGGCGATCGGCACGCCGAAGCGCGTCGGACCGCCGTCCGGTTCTCCAGTCACGCTCATCAGACCGGACATCCCCTGCACGATCAGATCGTAGGCGGTGCGATCGCGCGATGGGCCCTGCTGACCGAAGCCGGAGATCGAGCAGTAGACGATGTCCGCCTTGCGCTGGCGCACTTGGTCGTAGCCGAATCCGAGGCGACCGGCGGTGCCGGGGGAGAAGTTTTCGACGACGACATCGGCGCCCTCGATCAGCTTCCAGAGAATCTCTTTACCTTCATCGCTCTTCAGATTGAGCGTCAGGCTCCGCTTGTTCCGGTTGATACTGAGGTAGTAGGCGCTGATGTCGTCGATGAACGGCGGTCCCCAGGCGCGCGTATCGTCGCCTTTCCCCGGCTGTTCGATCTTCATGACGTCGGCACCCATATCACCGAGCAGCATCGTGCAATACGGGCCGGTCATCACGCGTGTGAGATCGACCACACGAATACCCGACAGTGCCTGCGTGCTCATGAACCGTCCCCCAAATCGATCGTCTTCCACACCCGTAGGGGCAACCCCCTGTGGTTGCCCTGCTGCCGACCGACGAACTCGACGACGTGCGACCAGGGCAGGCACGGGGGCCTGCCCCTACCGGTACGCACGCAATAAAAGGCAGCGGGCGTATCCACTCAGTGGGGCCAGTCTACACGACCGGTTGCTGAGTGAATACGCCCGCCCGGAGAGTCAATCGGCGTATGGAAGGTCAGAGCGCTTCGGGCTGTCGGGCGCCGAAGCCCTGGGAAATCGCGTAGAGCGCGGCCTGCGTCCGGTCACGGACGCCGATCTTCTGGAAGAGTGATGACAGATTATTCTTGACCGTGCTCTCGGCCAGATCAAGCTGATCGGCGATCTGACGATTGTTGTAGCCGTTTGCCAGAAGCCGCAACAGCGTCGCTTCGCGATCGCTCAAGTGGCTCTGATTATTGCTCGGTGTCTTCGTCAGTAGACGGTGATACTCGCGCATCAGCGCCGGTGCCAGCGCGGCATCGATCGTCGAGCCGCCGTTGGCCGCGACGTGGATCGCCTCGATCACCTCATCCGAGCGGCTGTTCTTCAAGAGATAACTCTTGGCGCCCGCGCGAATGGCATGTATGGCGTACTCGTCGTCCTGGTACATCGTGAGCACGATGACGTTCGTTTCCGGGTAGTGCTTGACGATGTACTCGGTCGCACGCAGGCCATCGACGCGCGGCATGTTGATATCCATCAGAATGACGTCCGGCTGTACATCGGCGACGAGGCGAATCGCTTCCTGCCCGTCGGATGCCTCACCGACGATCTGCACCGAGGGGATCGTTTCCAGCAATTGCCGGAGTCCTTCACGGAACAGGTCATGGTCGTCGGCCACGACGACGCGAATTGATTGTTCGCTCACCCCAGTACCCTCCTACTGTTTTGTTTGAGCCAGGATGAGCGGAATCCGCGCGTGGACGCGCGTGCCGCTGCCAGGCACCGATTCGACCAGCAACGAACCGCCCATGTCCTCCGCGAGCTCCCGCATCTGCTCCATCCCAAAATGTCCTTCACGGATGACGGGGAAATGATCGCCAAAGCCGACGCCATCGTCAGCCACCGTCACCAAGAGTTCTTCGTCTTCCAGTTGCACCTCAACGCGTACGTCGGAGGCATTTGCATGTTTTCGGATATTCTGGATCGCCTCACGAACGATACCGATTACCGCTTTCTCGATTTCCGGCGCCAGCTCCATACCGTTGCGCTCTTCGTTATCCCGCTCGTGCGACGCTGGATCGGGAATATGCGCCGAAAAGTCGCGCAACTGCGCCGTGATTCCGGGCGCCGGTGAATGGCGTCGCCGCAAGTCGGTGATCATCGATCTGAGATTGGTGATCGACAAGTTGACCTGCTTGCGAATCGCCTCGATCGACTCGAACAGCTCGGGCATCTCGGTTCCGGCCCGCCGCTCGAGCATCTCCAGCTTGAGGTTCATGTACGCCAGATCCTGCACGATGCCGTCGTGCAAGGTTCGCCCGAATTCGCGCCGTGCCTGCTCGACGTCGGTCTGCAGCTCTTGCTCGGCGATCCGACTGCGCAGCACCAGGATTTGCAGGCTCTGCGAGGTGTTGGCTGCGACCGTGGTGATCGCGGCCAGATCGGCCAGCTCATAGGGGAAGAGCTCGGCATCGCGTCGTTCCACGACGATCGCGCCGATCATCTCACCGTGCAGCAGCATCGGTGCCACCGTCTGCCGCGGGAAGCCGTCAGGCACGAAGGCGACGGCAAAATCATCGGCCGATTGATCGGCCCGGTGGGCGGCGATCCAACGTTGGTGCAGCAGCTGGCCGAGTTCGCTCTCGGGGATCGGCTCGGTACTATTCGCCGCGATCTCCCACGAATGAACCAGGCGCAGGGCGCCGCGTTCATCGCGCTGGTAGATCCAGGCAGCGATGGTGCCGGGAACCCGGTGCAATTGCTCGACTGCCGTGTCCATCAGCTCCGGTACCGAGGGCGCGTTGCGTAGCTGCACCTGGATATCGAGCAGAAACGCGACGGCCCGATCGACCGGCTGAACCCGTTGAGAAGGTGCCCGTTGTCTCATGGCGCACTCCGGTTTGGAAGAATGATCTGCAGAGTCGATCCTCCGCTTGGCAGACTGGCTGTCTTCACCTGTCCGCCTGCCAGTTCCACACGCTCACGCAATGCGATGAGCGAGAATTCTGACTCGGTCAGCGGCCCGCTGCCGGCTGCCAGGGCGCTCGCTTCGGTAATCTCATGATCCTGCCCGTCATCAGCCACCGTGACGATGATCGATGCTCCCCGCTGGCGAATCCGCACGACCACATGGGAGACGTCGGGTCGCGCCCGCACCAGGTGAATCGTCTCCTGCACGATCCGGTAGACCGCGGTCTCCATATCGGTCGACAGCCGTTGGGGCAGATTAACGGCCAGCGAAATGTCGATCTCACTATCGCGTTGCACATATTTGGCGTGTTCGCGCAGGGCCGGCTCGAGGCCGAGAATATCGAGCGTTGACGGCCGGATCTGGAAAATGATGTGGCGCAGCCGGTCGATGTTCTGCGCGAGGTTGTCGCGAACCGTCCAGAGCTCCTGCTGCGTCTCATCGGGCGTCAGATCGGTGACGCGGCGGCTGATGAAGTCGATGCTGTAGAGGCAGCTTGCCAGCGTCTGCAGTGTGTCGTTGTGGATATCGTCGGCGATCGTCTTCCGTTCGGCTTCCTGACGCGTAATCATCTGGTCGAGCAGGTAGGCGCGGCGCTCGCCGCGTTCCTGCGCAAGCGAATAGACGCGGGCGTTTTCGATGGCGACACCGGTCTGAGCACCGACCGTCGCCAGCAGATCGAGATCGTGTTTGGTGTAGGAGTTATTGGTTTCGCTCTGCGTCGAAATGACGCCGATGGCGCGATTGCCGACGATAATCG
This sequence comes from uncultured Thermomicrobiales bacterium, assembly GCA_937891245.1. Classification (GTDB taxonomy): domain Bacteria; phylum Chloroflexota; class Chloroflexia; order Thermomicrobiales; family Thermomicrobiaceae; genus CALAGB01. Next base: position 17,359 of record CALAGB010000479.1, read on the forward strand.
GCGCGGCGAGCATCGAGCGCGAGGCGTCGACGCCGCTGGCGGGCGGGAACCAATCGCGCTTGTCCCGCGATTCACGTTTGTTGATAAGCACCGGTCGTTTGTCGTGCATACAGCGCGCAAGCGGTCCGTTGTGGAGCTTGAGTGTCACCGGCTGCTCGGCGATCGTATCGCCGATGGCATAGTGATATTCGATTGATGCGCCATCCGGCAGCAGGAGGCCGATGCAAAAGCGATCGGCCGTCAGGACCGAGGCGACGTGCAGTTGGACCTGGCGAAAAAGGCTGGTGATATTGGTCAGCGAGGCAAGCTCGATGCCGATGTCGTTCACCAGCGCCAGCCGGTCGGAGGCGCGACGCACTTCTTCGTAGAGCAGCGCGTTTTCGAGCATCATCGCCGAATGCGCGCCGATGATCTCGACCAGCGACAGATCGCGGTCGCTGAACTGCCCGTCGTTGCCGGATCGATCGAGCATGATGACGCCGATGAGCGTCCGTTGTCGGCCACGCAGCGGCACGATGAGCGTCGAGGAGAGATCGAGCGCCCGCGCGACTGCGTTCGGGATGCGCGGGTCTTTCTTCGCGTTCGTGATCAGGAGCGGCTCATCGTCGTGCAAAATCTGATCGAGCGCCGGGATCGTTTTCGGCGAGAACGTCAGCGTTTTCAGGCGATCAACGAGTGTGCGTTCGCCGCCACTGACAGCGACCGGCGCGAATTCCCGGCGAGCATCGGCCCAGAGCAGTCCGTAGCAACGCTCGCAGGTGACGACGTTGCGCGTCGCCTCGACGAGGTTCTGGAACATCTCGCCGACGTTCGCCAACGGTTCGATCGATTGCTGGAAGGCGAAACTGGCGTCGATGATGCGGGTATATTGCTCGCCCGCCTGGTCTTGTTTCGCACCGAAGATGGCGCCCGCGATCATGGTGCCGAGCACATTGGCAACCCGGCCGTCAACGACGCTGAATGGCTCATCGCGTGTGCGCAGCAGATCGAGTCGCCCGAGCAGGTTGCCGTGCTGAAACAACGGCAAGACGAGGATATGCCGGGCTCCCAGCCGCTGCAGTTCGCCGTACTCCGCGCTGATCACGTCGGCGCCGCTTTGCAGGACGAGTGGGCGATAGGGTGTGAAGCTGAGGAGTTCGCCTGGGCGCATGCTCGCGAAGCCCTCGCTCGCGGCCGTCTGCTCGTTGTTCAGTTCGGACGCGAACTGCGCCGGTACACCGGACATGCCGCGAAGTGTGAGTTGCATGCGGTCGGCATTGAAGAGGCGAATCAGAGTGACTTCGGCGTGGAGCGCTTCACCGGAGGCCGTGGCCAGGTCGGGCAAGAGTACATCGAGCTCGGCGTCCGAGCGGATACGGGTGGACATCCGCTGCAAGATCGGCAGCAGATCGGTCGACTCCGGGCGTGCGTCGCCGGGGTCGTCTTCTTGCGCCCAGTGTCGCGTAATGTTATCGATCCAGCCCGGTCGTCGATCGGGGAGTCCGCTCATCTCGTCTGCCATCATCCTAGGCTCATACGAGTCGTTGATACCGACGTCAATCCGATCGGTGCGTGTTCAGACGTCGAGACTTCTGTTTCTGATGATAGCGAAGAGCGGGCGTTCGGTACCCCGGATCGATCGGCCCATAAGTACCGTCTTTGCCCCCACGTTCTTCCTGAGGTCGCCTGGACCCGCGGGTATACTTGGTCTGATATTGCCGAAATGATGGGAAAACAATGGTTGAGTTAACATTCCTCGGGACCGGAACATCGACAGGCATTCCGCTGATCGGCTGCTTCTGTCCCGTCTGCACCTCGGAAGATCCGCGCGATCGGCGCACCCGGACCTCGGCCGTCGTTCGTTTTGACGGTCACACGATTCTGATCGACACGTCGCCCGAATTGCGAGAGCAGGCGGTGGCGGCGCGGCTCAGCGGCGTCGACGCGGTCATCTTTACCCATGCGCACGCCGATCATGTGGCCGGAATCGATGACTTGCGCCGCTTCAACGAACTCAATCAGGCGCATCTGCCGGTCTTCGCCGATGCCCGTACCTCCGACCTCCTGCGCGAACGCTACGGCTACACGTTCCAGGACATGTTTCCCTTTTATGGTGGGAAGCCGGACCTCATCCTCAATCAATTCGATGGGCCGTTCACGCTGTTTGAGCGTGAGATCAAACCAATCGAAGTGACCCATGGACGGTGGATCGTGCAGGGATTTCGCTTCGGTCCGCTCGTCTATGTCACGGATGCCAAAGGGATTTCGCCGGAATCGATCGAGATCATGCGCGATGCCGATGTGCTCGTCTTGAACGCGCTTCGCGAGCGGCCGCATCCGACGCATTTGAGTATCGCTGAGGCGCTCGATGTGATCGCCGAGGTGAAACCGCGCGAGGCGTATATCGTGCACGTCAGTCATGAAGTGCTGCACTCCGCGGTCGACGACGCGCTGCCGCCCCACGTACACCTGGCGTATGATGGCTTGACGGTGCGCACAGAGCGCGACTGGTAGAGACGGTTCAACGTTCGGAGCAACGCATATGACGAGCAGCGCGGTTCGAGAGCTCGAGCCAGGCATTTTCATCATTGACCACAAGTTCCAGGGAGTGCCAGGCGTCATCGCGTCGTATCTCCTGGCGGGCGATAACGACCTGACGTTGGTCGAGACCGGGGCTACCCCGAACATCGAAACGCTGCTCGATGGCGTCCGGGCGGCGGGGTACGACCCAGAGGACATCACCCAACTCGCCGTGACCCATATTCATCTCGATCATGCCGGCTCCGCCGGTGTGCTGATGCGTCGACTGCCGAAGACGCGACTGTTGGTGCATCCATTCGGCGCACCGCACATGGTCGACCCGACGAAGCTGATGGCGAGCGCCACGCGCATTTACGGCGACCGCATGGAAGAACTCTGGGGCGAGGTCGCGCCGGTACCGGCCGATCGTGTTGACATCCTCGAAGATGGCGCCCATTTCCAGGCAGGTGGCCGTGAACTGGTCGCCTTGCACACGCCGGGACATGCCGCGCACCATATCGCCTATCACGACTTGGCGACGAACGCGGTCTTCACCGGCGATGTCGGCGCCGTCCGGCTTGACTCGGCGCCCTATGTTCGCCCGCCGACAGTGCCGCCGGAACTCGATCTGATCGCCTGGCGTCAGAGCGTGGAGCGACTACGCGCGCTGAATCCGAGCCGCTTCTATTTGACGCACTTCGGTGCCTTCGACGATATCAGCTGGCATCTCGACGATCTGTTCTGCCGTCTCTTCTACTGGACGGGATGGACCGACGTGCGGTTGGAGAACGAGAGCGATACGACCGTCGTCTGCGAACAGTTGCGCCAACTCGGCGACGCCGAGATCGTCGCGGCCTGCGGCGACGATCGGCTGGTGCGGCCATACGAAGTGGCAACGTCCTATCAGATGACCGTTGATGGAATCGCCCGCTATCTCCGCAAGCGCCGGAGCCAGGCGGAGCCGGCGCGCCTCTACTAAGCCGGGGCTGGTTCGCCGTAGGGTCGACGGATGCGTCGGCCGGCCGATGTGCGCAAGCACCAGGCGAGTCTATGGCATCGAGGATGCACGGTGAAGCTGCGAAGACGATGGGAGGATGGGGACGTGCCTGAGACAACCGATCGACCAACCGGAGGCGAGGGGACCCGGCCGGCCGGTAAACCGTTCGATCCGCGCTCGCATTTGCGAAGAATGAACGTGCGGGGCCGCGAGGTCGACTATCTCGATGTCAAGTGGCGGCTCGTCTGGCTGCGCAGCGACCATCCCGACGCGCATATCACGACCGACCTCGTCTCGCACGATGGCAAGCTAGCGGTCTTTCACGCCGAAGTCGTCTTGCCGAGCGGCGGCCGCGCCAGTGGCTACGGCAGCGAGACGGCACGCGATTTCCCCGACTACATCGAGAAAGCCGAAACCAAGGCGATTGGCCGGGCGCTCCTCGCACTCGGCTACGGCACGCAGTTCGCGCTTGATTACGAGATGGGCGACGAAGATTCTCCCGACGTGGAAGTCGAAGCGACGTCGCGCACGGTCGCCCCTCCGGAACGTCCAGCCGATCAGACCCGCGTACGCGTCGTGCCGCCGACGATGATGGAGCCGGAGCCGGAGCCGGATGCGGAAGCATCGGACGAGGCGGATGACGTGCAGCCGACCAACGTCCGGCCGATCCGTGAAGAGGCGCCCGCGGGGCGCGAGGCGTTCGAGCCGGCCGACTACAGCTGGAACGAGTTCTGGCGCTGGGCACGCAGCCTGGGCTACACCAGCCGCTCCGAACTCGGCGATCTGCTCGGTATCGACCTGGGCGAACTCACCCCACGCGAAGTGCGAGGCCAGCTCCTGACCTACCGCGAAAAGCAAGGCATCACGGACTGACATCCCTCTTGTCATTGATGACTGGCAATTTACTGTCATTCTGAGCCGCAGCGAAGAAGCTCTTTTGCTTTCTCCAACGCTCCATGCGAGGGTATCGAAAAGGAGTTCCTTCACTGCGGTTCAAGATGACAAGGCGTGTGACTGTCCGGATACCCGTGCGTGCCGATTCTGTTTATTGCAGATCCACGGACATGACCTTCGTTCCCTGATCGTTTGATTCGTTGAACCAGACCGTATGCTCGTCGATCCAGCGTGGTTCGTTTGGAAAATCGAGGCCCGCGGCGCCGAAGAGCGCGTTTCCCGAGGCGGAGTAGAACTCGAGCGCGTACGGCGTAGTCGCGGCCAGGATGCGCCCGTCCGGGGACCAGCTCAAGCCGCTGCTGGATCCGCCTCGGGAAATCTCGAGCGCATCGGAGAGCTTGCCGGCCGACGCGATCGAGATCGTGTCGATAATGCCGTCGTTGGTCGAGTTCTTGGTGAAATGCCGGAGCCGGTAGGCGATCTCCCCGCTCGTCTGATTGATCGCCAACTCGTCGAGCGCGATGCCGCGCTCGGTGCCGTGTGGATGGAGCGTATCGACCGTGTCGATGCTGACGTCGCCATCGTCCTGCAGTGTGAGCCGCTTCAGTTGCACCTCACCCGGCAGCCCGCTTTGCCAGTTGCCCGGCTCGGCGTAGAGAAGCGTCTGACTGTCTAACCAGCCGGCGATCGGGCCGTACGAAAGCTTGTTGTCGTTCGGCAGTGCCCAATGCGCCACGGACTTCGCTGGCGCTTCATAGCCGGCCAGCCAGAGCGTGACCGAATGATCGCGCGTGTCAAAGACATAAAACGCGAGGGTGTTCTCGTCAGGCGACATGAGCGGCGTGTTGTACTCCTTGTCCAGCGAGAAGCCGATCCGGGCCGGGTCATATGCCCGGTAGTCGTAGTCTGGGGGCGCAACCACGAATGCGGGCGCATAGGTTACGAGGCGGCTCGGTGCGGTCGCACGTCCGGGATCGGTCGTTCCGACGCCGATCAACGCCGATGTGTGCGGGAACCAGGAGAGATCGTGCGTCCCGAGGGGTAGCGCGCGCGCCACGTTCGCGGTCCGATCCCAGATGTACGGTCGCTGATCTGTCGCGTTGTGAAGATTGACATAATCGTCGTTTCTGCTTACCTGTGCCGAGGTCGCGATCCCCAGATCCGCTTGCGCGAGCGCGACCGGCCGTGGCTGGCCCAGGCGAATCGGCAGCGGTTGTTCCGGCGGTGCGGAGAGTACGTTTTCCGGTAACCAGGCGAAAAAATTCGAGCCGATATTCCCCGCCATGCGCGTCATCGCCGTGAACTGGCCACCGTCGTCCGGTAACGCGACGACGCGGATGACCGAGATGTTGATGTCGAACTGGCTACCGATCGCCGGAATCAGAAACGGTTGTCGTTCGAATCCGAGCAACGTCGTCCGATCCGGCGACCAGATCGGCGAGTTGATCGCGTTTGGCGACCAATCAGTCATGGCATGGTAACTGTTCGTCGAGAGCGAGAGCGCCGATACCCGATATTGGTAGCCGGTGCCGCTCGTCCGTATGGACTGGACGATCAAGCGAGCGCCGTCAGGCGAAATTGAAATCGGAACAGCGGCGGTCGCGTCCGCCGGCTGTGGGACGGGTTGAATCGTGCCATCGCGAGCGATCGACATAATGGTTGTGGCAGGCGGTGAGACCGGGGCCGGCGAAGCGGAGATGGCCGGCGTGGGAGTCGCGGCGGAACGTGTATCGATCGTCGCCATAAACACGCGACTGCTGTCCGGCGCCCAGATCAGCACGCTGGAGGTCAGGCCACTGAGGCTGACGATCGTATCGGAGGCGACCCGGTCGGTCACCGACGCAACCGTATCGCTCACGCGGGCGGCTTGAATGCGCCGTAGCTCCATCCGGCGCAAACCGCTGTTGCTCTGTACGGAGTTCGAAACGATGGTGATCATCGTTCCGTCGGGGGATGGAAAGACATCACTCACCGCGCCGGTGAAAAGTTGTTGTTCGTGACCGGTGGTGATATTGAAACCGCTCAACACCGCATGCGTTTGCGCACGGGTGAAATAGTCGTCGGCGCTTTCTCCCGTTTCTTGGGAGGGATAGGAGATTTCGAGCACGGTGTCGTTCCCAAGCCAGCCAGCAAAGCGAATCGATGGCTCGCTGAGTCGAATCGTGTTGATCTTCTTGGCGCCAGTTGTCTCGATGACCAGATCCTGTGACTGCGACTGGGCCGCGCTGGCGACCTGGTTGGCGATCAATGTGCCATCGGGAGAAAGTGCCGTCGAGGATGGAACGAAGCCTGGCCGAGCCGGCTGCGTATCGGCATCGAAGCGCCGTTGCTCTCCAGTCGCGAGGTTGAACGCGAGGAGATTGCCAGCGACGTCCGCGGTCACCAACCAACCACTGAGTTGTTGACCGCTGCTCGCTGCTTCGGTTGCGTTGCCACGCCGGCCCGCGATGGCATAAACGCCCGCGCCGATAATGACGATGATGAGCACGAGCATCGCGAGCAGTGCGATCGGCGTTCGTAGACCGGCGACGCCATGCGTCTTGGCTGGCTCCGTGAGCGGCGGCAGTGCCGCCTGTGCCTGTTCGATCCGGTCGAGCAGTTGAGCGTCGACCGCCTGAAAGCGATCGAGCGCGGCACGGCAGGCAGGGCAGCGCTGGGCATGCTGGATGAGCGTGGCGCGCGCCGCTATGTCGAGCGAGCCGTCACGATAGCGTCCGATCGATGAGATGAACTGCCCGCAGGCCGGCTTGATCCCCGGCACGAGCCTCACGCGAGCCTGGTAGAGGTCGTTTCCAAGCGCCTCCGCGCCGATTGCCGTGGCGCGGGCGAGCGTCTCGATCGGTAACCCGAAGCCGAGATGTAGTGCCAGTGTCAACGCGCCGCGCGCTGAGATACCCGACCGCGGATCGAGCGGCCGGTCGAGGTCAGGTTCACCGCCTCGGCGCAGCCTCCGGCGCAGCTTGAGCAGTCGCCATTCCCACTGAACGGCGCTCGCCACCTGTTTGAGCGTTCGCTCGGGTGAGTTTGAACTGAGATTCACTGCGATGCGATCGACGGTGTCGCCGTCGAAGATAAGCCGCAGGGTTGCACGCAGGCGGTTGAGATCGATGGCAGGAACCTCGGCGCCCCGCTGATCGGCTTCACTGCCGGTTGACTCTTGGCGGTGAAACATCCGCTGCTGACTCGAATCGTTTGTATGCACGCTTCTCTGGCATCGATGGATGGGATGATACCGCGTCTGTCACCGTCATGAGTGATTGGCGCACCGATTGACCGGTTCGGTTTAGAATGCGGGCACAATCGATTCGCGCGGTCGGTGGTGACCGTGCCGGTATGAAGGAGATGTCTATGGCGAAGAATTGGGGCCCCGCCGACTGGATCGATGAGCGGCGCGAGCGTTTCATCGACATGTCGGACGATATCTGGGCGCATCCGCAGGTGGCGCTGGACGAAACATACGCCTGTGAGTTGCAGTCCGAATTCCTGGCGAAAGAAGGCTTCGACATCAAGTCGAACGTCGGTGGCATGCCGACCGCCTTCTACGCCGAGTGGGGCAGCGGCTCGCCGATCATCGGCTTTCTCGGCGAATACGATGCCCTGCCGAACCTCTCGCAGACGGCGACGACCGCGCAGGAACAGGTCGTTGCCGGTGGGCCAGGACATGGTTGCGGACATAACATGCTCGGCACCGCGTCGCTGGCGGCGGCGGTCGCGCTTAAAGCGTGGCTGGAGGAGAGCGGGAAGCCGGGCACGGTGCGCTACTACGGCTGCCCGGCGGAAGAGACCGGCGCGGGTAAGGTCTTCATGGCGCGAGATGGCGTCTTTGACGATCTCGACGCGGCCATTACCTGGCACCCATGGGCAAGCAACACCGTTTCGGTCACCAGCAGTCTCGCCATCGACCACATCAAATTCCACTTTCATGGCCAGACGGCGCACGCGGCGGCGCATCCGGAGCATGGTCGTTCGGCGCTCGATGCCGTTGAGTTGATGAACGTTGGCGTCAACTACATGCGTGAGCACGTCATGGAGAAGGCACGCATTCACTACGTCATTACGAATGGCGGTGGCCAGCCGAACGTCGTGCCGGACGAAGCTGAGGTCTGGTATTACGTGCGCGCCCCTGAGCGCGATCAGGTCGATGAACTGGTAGCGCGCATCATCCGGATCGCCAACGGCGCCGCGATGATGACCGACACCGAATTGACGATCCACGATCACTACGGCATCCACAACATGCTGCCGAATCAGACGTTGGCCGGCCGCATGTTCGAAGTACTCAGCGAGCTTGGCCCGATCGACTTCAATGACGAGGAGCGCGCCTTCGGCAAGGCGGTCGCCGGGGGCTATCCCGAAGGCGTGCGCCGGGCCGGCATTCGCGGCTCCGGGCTGCCTGAGAGCGCCTTTGATCAACCTCTACTGGCCGAGGTGATGGAACCGGGCGATCCGGGTAAGGTGATGTCCGGCTCAACGGACGTCTCGGAAGTGAGCTGGATTGCACCGACCGTCGAGGTGCATACCACCTGTCATCCGGCTGGCGTGCCGGGCCACAGTTGGGGCATCACGGCGACCGGCGGCATGTCGATCGGCCACAAAGGGATGCTGCACGCCGCCAAGGCGATGGCGGTAACCGCGGCCGAGCTGCACAACGATCCTGATCTGCTCGTCCGTGCGCAGGCGGAACATCGCGAATCGATGGCCGGCAAGACCTACAAGCCGCCGATCCCCGAAGGCGCCGTCCCGCCACAGCCGGTTCTGTCGTAAAGGGACGCGGCGAACACCTTCTGCCCCTCTCCGACTTCTGGGAGAGGGGCATTTTTGTGCCTGGCTCTGTCTCCTCAGCCGGGCATCAATCTCGCTCACGCCAACGCACGCCAACGGGTGTAAAGCAGTTGACTGCCGCCTTCTGGAAGAGGCGTTACCGTAGATATCGGCGATCATGGGAATCGGAACCACCGCGGAGGGCGGTTCGTGTGCATTGCGCAGCTTACAAGAGAGCACATTGACAATCACGAATATTCCATGTACGGTGGTTACGTTATCTGTGGGTAAAGAAGTTTTGTTAAGGTCTTTCCCTTGCGGTGTTCCCTCCTGGGAAGAACGGGATCTCGTACAGGGCATCGCGACCCAATCCACGTCCCGCCCCTTGGACACGAGATCATTCGGTGCGAGTCGGAGATCTGAACCGGCATCCGTCCCCGCCAACGACGTTTCGTCGACGGGCGATGCGACGGCCAACGCGACGCAACCGCCTGGCGGATCAGGAGGTCAAACAACGGTCATAGCGGATCAAGCCGTGTCATGGCTGGAAAGGGAGGATGGCGAGCGCGTTCGCCTGAACTCCGTCGCGACGGTCGGCCGGGCCGACAGCAACGACATACGTATCTCCAGCCAGATCGTGTCGCGCTATCACGCGATCCTGCGTGCGGTCGGAGGACGCTGGCTCGTTATTGACCTTGACAGTCTCAACGGAACACGTGTCAACGAGGTTACGATTCATTCGCCCCATACGCTTCGTCCGAACGATCGCGTTCAGTTTGGCGATACTCCCTTCATTTTCCGAACGAACAATGCGGATCGCGGCGAGCGGCCGCCGGGAATCGATTTCACGATCACGGTGTTCGCGACCGAACATTTTCGTCTGCTCTATCAGCCGGAATCATTTGCCCAGCAGCAGTGCCAGGCCGCCGGCCATCGGCTCGAACGCTATTACGCATTCGCCACCGAACGCCTCGGATTTGCCGGGTTGACCGGACCGATCGGCGTTTACCTCTTCGACCAACTGAGCGATACGAGCCAGCCAGGCATGATTCTCAATTCGGGCGGCCACGCCGATCCCGAACAGGCGCTTATCTACGCGGTCTATCGTCCCGAATCGCCGGGAATCGTGCTGGAGCGCGACCTTCTACGGTTGCTCGAACGGACGGCGACGTCGGGTGCTGGCTGGCCCGAAGCGGTCGCGGACGGCGTCCACCGCTATATCCTCGGGCGAGTAGACGATGAAACGATGAGTGACGACGACGCGGCGCCGCTCGCTGAGCTGCTCGAGCGCGATGGGCTACCACCGCTGCGCGTGCTGTTGTCGGGTGGCGACGAATCGATCACTGTGGCCCCGCTGGCGATTTCGAATTTCCTCGCGTTTGTCGCCGAAAAACATGATGAGGCCGCGATCGGATCGTTCTGCCATCAACTCCCCGCTGTCGGCCCGGATGCGGCGGCGCGCGCCGCGACCGGACGATCACTCGCGCAGCTCGATAAAGCGTGGCGCCGGCAGATTCGGCGAGCCGGAATCAATGGCTTTCGAAGTTTCGTCCGCCTTCTGCTCCCATATCTTCGTCCGTACCGGCTGCGGGTCGTCGAGATCATGCTCTATGTCGCGCTCAGCAGCGCTTTCGGTATCGGGCTCGCAAAGGCGAACGGCTACCTGATCGATCGCGCGCTCGTCCCGCGGAATGCGCACGCCTTTGTCGTCATCATCGTGGCAGTGATCACGGCGTTCATCGTGGTGACGCTTTCCTCTCTGCGCGAAACGTACGCCAAGGCATGGGTGTCGGAACGCGTCTTGAAGGACATGCGGCTCGCCATGTTCTCGAAGATCCAGGCACTGCACCCCGGCTATTTCGATCGGGTCAGCACCGGCGACTTGCTGACACGCATCAATTCCGATCTGAGCATGGTTGAGTCTGCGCTGACGAACGGCGTAGTGGAATCGGCGCGTCTGACGCTGACGATGGCGCTCGCGCTCATCGCGATCTTTCTGACGGACTGGAGACTCTCGTTCGTCGTCGTGATCGGTTTGCCACTTATCCTGCTCATCTCGCGCTTTCTCGGGCGACCGGTCGCTCGGGCAAGTCTGGAACGGCAACAGGAGGCGAGCGGCGTCACCAATCTCGCACAGGAAAATCTTGGCGCCCAGCCGGTCGTAAAACTCTTTGGCCTGGAACGACTGATGACCGAGCGCTTTGCGTGCCAGCTCGACCGGTTGGTGCACAGTTCGATCCGGCTCAGCTTTCTCGGCGGTCTCTACGGGGTCGTTTCCAGCTTTGCCGCGACGTTGATCGAGTTGATGGTACTCGGCGCAGGCGGCTACCTCGTGCTGCACGGCCACATCGAGGTCGGCGCGCTCTTCGCGTTCATCCTGTTGATTGGCCAGATCATCGCGCCGTTGCAGGGGTTGTCCGGCCTCATGCAGTTCGTACAGCAAGCGACTGGTTCGATGAAGCGAGTGCAGGAAGTCATCGGCGCGCGGCCTGCCATTCAGGACGCGCCGGACGCGGTCTCGCTTGGCCGGCTCACGCAAGGGATCACGCTCGAGCACGTCTCGTTCGGCTACGACGATGCGCGGAGGATTCTTGAAGACATCAACATCACGATCCCGGCACAGGCGAACGTCGCCATCGTGGGCGCCAGCGGTTCCGGCAAGAGCACGGTGCTCAACCTGCTGACCCGTTTCTATGATCCTGATCTCGGACGGGTTCGCTTCGATGGGCGTGATCTGCGTCAAACGCGCCTGGAGTCGCTGCGGGGCCAGATCGGTATGGTCTTTCAGGAGAGCGTGCTCTTCAACGACACGATCCGCGAGAACATTCGCATGGGCCGCCCGGATGCAGGCGATCAGGAAATCGAAGAAGCGGCCCGGGCTGCTGAAATCCACGAATTCATCATGCAACAACCGGATGGCTACGACACGCTCGTCGGCGAGCGCGGTGGGCGCCTCTCCGGCGGGCAGCGTCAGCGGATAGCGATCGCCCGCGCCCTGGTGCGCGACCCGGCGCTTCTCTTGCTCGACGAGGCGACCAGCGCCCTCGACCCGGCCACCGAGGCTGCCATCAATGCGACGCTGCGACGTGTGGCGGCTGGTCGAACGACGATCAGCGTCACGCATCGGCTGGGGAGCGTCGTCCAGATGGACCAAATCTTCGTCCTGGCCAGTGGGCGGCTCGCCGAGCATGGGACGCATCGCGAGTTGCTCGCCCAGGGTGGCGTCTACGCCCAACTCTGGGAAGAGCAGCAAGGCGGCCTACCGGACCATTCGTACAGCACGGCCGCACGGAGCGAACAATTACTGCGTAAGATACCACTCTTCTCGGGATTGGATGACGCCTCGATTGGCTGGCTGGCGTCGACGCTTGAGCAGGAACGATTCGAACCCGGAGCATCGATCATCCAGCAAGGAGACACCGGTGACCGCCTCTATGTCATCAAAGACGGTGAAGTCGACATCCTGATCGATGACGGCGGCGGATCGGAACGACGCCTCGCCCAACTCGGTGCGGGCGGCTACGTGGGAGAGATCGCCTTACTCAGAGACGTTCCGCGGACCGCCACGGTCCGTGCTCGCACCGCGGTCGAGACTTTCAGTCTCAGCCGGGCGAACTTCGAGGCGATGCTCGCGGTTTCCCCACTGATCCGAGAGGAGGTGAAGCAGACGCTGGAGCAGCGAGAGGAAGGCATCCGTGAGCTGCTGCGCCTAAACGGCCCGCGTTGATCGAGATGTAGGGGCGGACGCGTGTGCGATGGGCGGGCGCGGTTACCCGCGGAGGTCGTTGACCGGTCGCGGATCAATCGATGAAGCATGGTAGAGGAGTGTGACATGACAGAGCAAGACGCGCCCGAGGATGGCGCGAAAGTGACCGTCGTCGAGGTCCCGGATGACAAAGCGCAAGCGGTGCTCGATTTTCTGGATACCCTGCAGTCCGAGGAGGACGACGTCACCGGCCACATGATCAATCGCGGCCTGGCCGGCGGTGTGGTCGGCGGTTTGGGGGCGATGCGGCACAATACGATGACCGCATGCTGGAAAACCCACCAAATGGGTGGCGAAACAGACTACAGCTGCAGTGACAGTGATAAGTAGTCGCTGCTGAAGAGAGGGATAAACATGAGCGAACGCGACACTCCTCCGGCACGATCCGAGGAGACTGAATCGTCGAACACAACGACTGTCGTCGCGATCCCACAGGCGCATACCCAGGCGGTGCTGGATTTTCTGGCCGGCCTGGAGCAAGACGGCGAAGACGTCAGCGGCCACATGATCAATCGCGGAATGGTTGGTGGTTTCGGACAGCTCTCGGCGGTGGCGAAAG
>CALAGB010000480.1 GCA_937891245.1 uncultured Thermomicrobiales bacterium
GTTCTTCAAGAAGCTCTCGGCGATGGAGAACCTGCTCTATTCGTCGCGGCTCTACGGGCGCAGCGGCACGACGCTGAGACGCGACATCGTCAACATCCTCGGCAGCATGGGGATCGAGCCGGATCGCGTCAACCAACCGCTGGAGCAACTCTCCCGCGGTATGCAGCAGAAGGTGGCGATCGCGCGCGCCTTCCTCACCTCGCCGGTGCTGTTGCTGCTAGATGAGCCGACGACCGGGCTCGACCCACGCTCGAAGCGCGATGTGCAGGACTTCGTGCGCCAGCTGCGCGATTCACACGACGCCACGATCCTGCTCTGCAGTCACGACATGGACGAGGCCGAGCGGCTCTGCGACCGGATCGCGGTGCTCGATCAGGGCAAGGTCGTCGCCATCGACACCGCCGAAGGGTTGAAGGCGCGGGTCTCAGCCGAACTCGGCGGCATCGAAGTGACGCTTGAAGATGTCTTTATCCAGCTGACCGGCCGTGCCCTCAGCGAGGAGTTGAGCGATGCGGAGGCCGACGTTGCCTAGCTACATCCGCCATGGAGGGCCGCGATTCATCGCGCCCTCGTCGCCAGGCACACCCGTTGTCATTCACGACCCGCGCGCCGCTCTACCTGGGCGCGATGAATCTCGCCCCTACGGACAAACGCGAGGTGGTCTACGCAACGATATCGACAGGAGGATTGAGGTGGAGGGAAACCATGGCACAGGCTAATCCGGCGAAGTGGCGGCTTCCCACCAGGAGCAATGCCTGGCGAGAGATTCGCGCGTCCTACGCCTTTGTCGAACGCAACTTCTTTCTGGTCCGGCGTTACTGGGGTTGGGAGATCGCCTTCCTGATCTTCAACATCACCTCGTCGCTGAGCGTGATGTATATCGGTAAAGCGCAAGGAACCGACGCCAACAACCTGATCCTCTATTTGGGGATCGGTACGGTCGTCTGGGCCTACCTGCGCGCCGTCTTTTCGAACATCAGCGAGATGATCGTCTGGGAGCGCTGGGAAGGGACGATCGAGTACACGATGATGGCGCCGATCTCGCGCCTGACGCACATGCTCGGCGTCTCGCTCTTCAGCATCGTCTACGCGCTGCTGCGCACGGTGCTGCTGCTGATCGCGCTCTTCCTCTTCTTCGACGTCGATCTGTCGCACGCGAACGCCGGCGGCGCACTGGCGATCATTCTGGTCGGCAGTCTCAGCTTTGTCGGCGTCGGCATCATGGCGGCGGTGCTGCCGTTGCTCTTCACCGAGCGGGGTGAGGAGATGACCTTCATCATCTCGTCGCTCCTGCTGCTCGTTTCCGGCGTCTACTATCCGGTCTCGGTGCTGCCGGGCTGGATGCAGGCGGCGGCCAACATCTCACCGGCGACCTACGTGCTGGAAGGGATGCGCGCCACGATTCTCGACGGCACATCGACCAGCCACCTGGGACAGTACCTGATCCCGATGGCAATCATCGGTGCGCTCACGCTCCCACTCGGCATGTTCGTCTTTACGAGCGTCGAGCGCTACGCCAAGCGAACGGGACGGTTGAAACGAAGTGGTTAAAAGCGAACACGACAACGAACAACGAGGTGACAAACGCATGCGTGCAATCTATCTGATGGGGACGAAGGTCTATCTCAGGGCGATGATCGAGGCCGATAAGGAGAGTGGCGTCGCGTGGTTCAACAGCGGCATGCCGCTCTCCGGTTTTGGCAATCACTACCCGATCAACGCCGAACAGGCCGAAACGGTGCTAAAGGAAGAGAACAGCAGTGTATTTGGCGGCAACCGGCGCTACGCGATCGTGCGCAACGACGGTGACGCCGTGGTCGGCAGCTTTCTGGAGGAGAGCAACTACCCGTTAATCGCCCGCATCGGTATCCACATGGCGCCGATGCTGGCCGATGCCGACGGCCTGCAAGCCGAGGCACTCAGCCTGGTCATCCCCTGGCTGCGCGACGAACGGCAGTTCCGGCTCGTGCAGATCTACCTACCGGATGACCAGCGAGAGACGATCGCGGCGGCGGCGAAGCTCGACATGACCGAAGTTGTCCGGCTGCGCCGCCATGTGGCGCGACCGGGTGAACGAGTCGATCTGGTGATGTATGAGGCGGTCAACCCACGTTGGGCGGGCGTCAATGCGTAACGCCATGATGATCGGTGAGCGCGTTTACCTGCGCCCGCTGGAGAAAACCGATGCCGAGGTGATCGCGCGGCACGCGCATGAGGAGACAGAAACGTTCTTCGAGTCGGGACGCATTCCGCTTAGCCCAATCGCGGTCGAAAAGTGGATTGAGGGCCTCTACAAGCAGCAGCCATCGCTTCATTTCCAGTTCGCCGTCTGCCTGCTTGAGACGGACGAGATGATCGGCAGTGTCGGCCTCGGTGGAATCGACTGGATTAATCGCACGGCCGAAACCGAGAGTTACCTCGATTCCGCCGCGCATCGCGGGAAAGGCTACGGGCCGGAGGCGAAGCATCTGCTGCTCGAATACGCCTTCGAACACCTGCATATCGAGATGCTCTCGTCGTTCGTATGGGAACCGAACGCACGCTCGGCGTCCGCTGTGTTGAGCCAGGGCTATCGGCCGGCCGGGCGAATCAAATCGCGCATGATGCAAAATGGCGAGTTTCGCGACATGCTTGCCTTTGACATCAGCCGCGACGAATGGCTCGAAGCCCGTGCCAGGTGGCAGGCTGCCCGGCAAACCAAAAAATGAACCGCGAAATTGGCTGTTTACCCGATCACGCACATCAACGATAAATGAGAGGTGGAGCGATAGCGCTCCGCCTCTCTTTGTTCTAGCAGCTGCCCGGTGAGGAGCACGAATATGGCGAACCCAACAACCGATTCCGCGATGTATCAGACGATGCATCGACAGCCGGAGGATGTCGGGCGAATCATCCGCGAGGGCTGGGGGGCGGCCAGGGAAGCCGCTGGACGAATCGCCGGTGCCAGGCGCATCTTCCTGGTCGGCATCGGCACCAGCTACCACGCCGCCCAGATCGGCGAGTGGCTGCTGCGCGCAGCCGGCTCCGACGCCCGCGCCGTCATGTCGTACGACTTTGCCGTCTATCCCGAGTCCTACCCGCTGCGCGCCGACGATGCCGTGATCATCATGGCGCA
>CALAGB010000481.1 GCA_937891245.1 uncultured Thermomicrobiales bacterium
TCTGGGAGGTCTGGGCGAAGTCGGGAAGAACCTCATGGTTCTGGAGACCACGGACGACATCATCATCGTCGACGCCGGCATCGGATTTCCAGAAGAAGATATGTTTGGAGTCAACCTCCTGATCCCCGATCTCAGCTACCTGCGGCGAAACGCGAACCGGGTCCGCGCCATTTTCATTACGCACGGCCATGAAGATCATATCGGCGGCCTGCCCTATTTGCTGCAGGAGGTCGACGCTCCGGTCTATAGCACCAAGCTGACGCAAGGGCTGATTCGGGCGCGTCTCAAGGAACGCAAGCTCGGAAAGAACGTCGATCTCCGCGTGATCGATCCGGATGAAAGCGAACCGATTCGAGTCGGTCCCTTCGCCATCGATGCCTTTCGGGTTTGTCACAGCATTCCAGACGCCGTGGGCTTCGCGGTGGATACGCCGGCCGGTCTGGTCGTGATTACCGGCGATTTCAAGCTCGATCCGGTACCGGTCGATGGGCTCCCAACCGATCTGGAGAAGCTGCGTTCGTACGCGGAACGCAGGCCGATCTTGCTGATCAGCGACTCGGTGCATATCGAAGCGCCGGGCGTGACGCCTCCCGAGTCGTTGGTGACCGACTCGATCGATTCGATCGTTGCCAATGCGCCCGGACGCGTCATCCTGGCGACGTTCGCCTCGTCGCTCTCTCGTATTCAGCAGGTGATGAACATCGCACAGCGGCACCAGCGTAAGGTTGTCTGCTACGGCCGATCGTTGCAGAACAACGTGCGCGTTGCCCTGGAATTGGGCTACCTGGAACCGCCGGAAGAAACGCTCATCAAGAAGCCGTCGGACGCGGCGAACCTCGCTCCGAGCAAGCTGCTCTGTATCTGCACCGGTAGCCAGGGCGAGCCGATGGCAGTGCTCAGCCGGATCGCGCAAGGCGAGCATCACGAGATCGAAATTCATGAGAGCGACACGGTGATCGTTTCAGCGACGCCGATTCCGGGCAACGAAACGTCGGTCTATCGGGTCATCAATGATCTTTTCAGTCGCGGGGCGGACGTCATCTACTCGGCGCGCGCGCTTGTGCACGTCTCGGGGCATGCGAGCCACGATGAGCTACGTCAGATGCTGGAGCTGGTGCGGCCGCGTTACGTGCTGCCGACGCACGGCGAAGCACGGCACTTGCAGCTCTATGCCCGCATGGCGCTGGCATCCGGCATTCCGGCCGAACGCATTCTGCTCGGCCATAACGGATCGCGCTTTTCGTTTGAAGATGGCGAATTGAGCGAAGTCGGTTCAGTCCCGGCCGGAACGGTGTATCTCGGACAGGGGACGACCGGCGAGATCGCCGACGGCACCGTGCTCGAGCGGCGCTTGCTGGCCCGCGATGGCGTATTATCAGTCGTATTGACGATCGATCGTCGCTCCGGCAATTTGCTGGCCGAACCGGATATCGAAGCGCGTGGATTCGTGCCCGGGCCGCGCAACGGGCAGGTCTTGGAGGAGGCGCGCCATCACCTGCGCGAAGTCCTGACGTCGAATGGGCATCGCCTGCACGAAGCCGAACGGCCGGAGCGGGTGGTCCGACATGTGTTGGAGCAATATCTCTTCGCGCAGACGAAGCGTCGCCCGATGGTTGTGCCGACCGTCGTTGAAGTCTGAACACCTCGTTTTGCGAGGCCTGTGCTAGAATATGTCCGTACACACTGACCGTACGGAGGAATAATGGCCGCACCGGCGCGAACTCGCAGCACGAAACGGAAGACGTCGAAAACAAGTAAACGATCGACCGCGAAGTCCGATGCCCAAACACTTTTCAGCCTGCCGCGCGCGCTGGGTCGCGCCGGGACTGCCACGATTCGCTGGGCGCGTATGAGCACGATTCCCGAACAGGTCAAACGCGAAATACTCGCCGTCATCACGCTCTGTGGTGCCGGTCTGCTGACGCTCGCGGTCGCCGGATACGGCGGCCGAATGTCGGTGGTCGGCGAGATAGTCCAAGGCTTACGCTGGGCGATCGGGCGTGGAGTGATCTTCGTCCCGATGACCCTTGCCTGGGTCGCGATTGAACTGATGATCGGCACCGAGATCGGTCCGCGTCGACGCCGGCTTTTCGGACTCTTGTTTTTCGCCGCGTCGATCATCGCGTTCCTGGATCTCATCATCGTGCCGAGTGGCCCGGATGCGGGCGGCAAACTCGGCGAGGCGCTGGGCCAGGGTGCTCGTTTGGTCGCCGGGGATATCGGGGCCGGCATCATCTGCTTCGCCGTCGGTATGATCGGTGTCTATCTGGTGACGAGCGTTCATTCAGGCGAGGTGTTGGACGCCTGGCGCCGATCGCGCGACATCCGGCAGTCGCGCGCCAGGATGCGGCTTGAAGCACGGGAACAGGCGGCGCTGCGGCTGGCCGAAGAGAAGCGAGCGACAACGAAGACCAAACGGTCCTCTGCCGCGGTCGAGGTGACCGATCAAACCGCGCACATCGATCCGGAGCCGCCCAGCGCTGAAACGGTCGAACAACGCCCGGTGATCAACATGCCGAAACGGCGAAAGGCGCCCAAGGAAACCGAAGCTGCCACGACGCCGATTACTGAAATGACTGACGTAGTGCCGGTGCCAGCTCCGGCTCCCTTGCCCGATCTTCAGAAGTTGGCGCTCTATGAATCCGGCTCACCCGAATCGTCGGAGCTTGAAGGCAAAGCCGAACTGATTACCGAGACGTTGAAGAACTTCAAAGTGGATGCGTCCGTACGCGAAATCTTCCCCGGGCCGGCGGTCACGCTTTTCGCGCTGGAGCCTGGGCCGGGAACGAAGGTGCGACGGATTACCGAATTGCAGAACGATCTGGCACTGGCGCTCGCGGCGCGTTCGATTCGCATCGAGGCGCCGGTACCCGGCATGGCTCGCGTGGGTATTGAACTGCCGAACGCCGATATTCACACGGTTGGATTGCGCGAAACGATCGAGTCGATCGAGTTCCAGTCGAGCAAGGCGCGCATCCCGCTGGCGCTCGGACGAGATGTCAACGGGAGCTACATCGTTGCCGATCTGGCGCGCATGCCGCACCTCTTGATCGCCGGATCAACCGGCTCCGGTAAGTCGGTTTGCATCAACGGCATCATCTCGACGTTACTGCTCAATCGCCGGCCGGAAGAGCTGAAAATGGTGATGATCGACCCGAAGATGGTCGAGTTGACCGGATTCAACGGCGTGCCGCATCTGAAGTGCCCGGTTGTAACAGAGATGAACAAAGTCGTCGGCACATTGCGGCTCGTGCTCAAGGAGATGGACGATCGCTACCAGCGATTCTCGATGCTGGGCGTTCGCAATATCGACGGTTACAACCTCCGCCGTGACGAAGACCCGTCGCTCGAGTTGATGCCGTACATGGTTGTCATCATCGATGAGTTGGCCGACCTGATGCTGACGACACCCGAGGAAGTTGAAACGCTGTTGGTGCGTTTGGCCCAAATGGCCCGCGCCACCGGTATCCACCTGCTCATCGCGACGCAGCGTCCGTCGGTCGATGTATTGACCGGTCTGATCAAGGCGAACGTTCCAGCACGCATCGCCTTCGCGGTGACGTCTCACACCGATAGCCGGGTGATTCTTGACATGCCGGGCGCCGAACGACTGCTCGGACGGGGCGATATGCTCTTTCTGCCGCCCGACGAAGCGAAGCCACAGCGCGTGCAGGGCTCTTATATCGATGACAAGGACATCCAGTATCTGGTGCGGCACTGGCGCAAGGCGGCACCGGCTCATGAATTCGCGCCGGAGTGGGCCGAAATCCCGTCAAGTGACGGCGACGACGAAGGCGGCGACGATCCGCTGATGGAACAGGCAATGCGCGTCGTCAAACAGCAGGGAACGGCTTCGGCCTCGATGCTGCAGCGCCGTCTACGCATCGGGTACAACCGCGCGGCGCGTCTCATTGAGCAGATGGAAGATGAAGGCGTCGTCGGCCCGTCCGACGGTTCGAAGGGTCGGCCAGTCTACATCAGCGACGACATCGAGTAGCCTGCCTCAACTCGTCGAACGGGACGACAGACACGGTTTGATATACTTTTAACCCGGTTTGTCGCCGTTCGCGTGAGGTGCATGTGCGATCCAGAGTCACGGTCGAGCCGGTTTCGAAGTTGATTGATGAGTTTGCCAAGCTCCCTGGAATTGGCCCCAAGACTGCATCGCGACTCGCGTTTTTTGTATTGCGCAGCTCGCGTGATGACGCGATCGGTCTGGCCGAGGCGATCCTCGAGGTTAAAGAGCGGATCGTGCTCTGCTCCGTCTGCTTCAACATCACCGAACAAGATCCATGCGTGATCTGTTCGGACGCGCAGCGGGATCGGAGCAAAATCTGCGTCGTGGAAGAACCACTCGATGTCGTGGCGCTCGATCGGACGGGCGCGTACTCAGGTCTCTACCACGTCCTCCATGGCGCGATATCACCGGTCGATGGGATAGGCCCGGACCGGCTCAAAATCCGCGAATTGGTCGATCGGGTGACGAGTGAGCAGCCGGAAGAAGTGATTCTGGCGATGAATCCGAACATCGAGGGTGATGCCACCGCCATGTATATCGCGCGACAGCTTGTGTCGCTTGGCACGACCGTAACGCGCCCGGCGAGCGGCCTGCCGGTCGGCGGTGATCTGGAATACGCCGACGAAGTGACGCTGGGGCGCGCCCTGTCCGGCCGACAAATCGTTTAACGCAGAGAGAAGTGTACCGACAGGGACTGCCGTCACGTCGACCCGTAGGCTGGAGTACCGCTAATCGCGCGACGTAACGACTGGAGTGGCAGTTAGAGTGTCCGCGAAAACCGTGCGCCAGATTGGTATTAGCGATATCCCTCGACTCCGCACTCTGCGGCGAGCGCACGTGTCGCTTGTCTTCCCTGATGCCATTCACCCGAGCCAATTCGAAGATATGCTCGCGACAATGCCGCTTGGCCGTCGCTACGCGCGTGTCTTTGTTACCGGACCGGATGACTCGCCGAGCGCGATGGTCGAGCTCCGCCCGGAGCCGGAGGATTTCCGCTGGGTCGTGACCGGGCTCGGTGCCCGTGAGACCGATGAGTGCGATGTTGTCGAATACTGGAGCGCGCTGCTGACGTTCGCGGTTCGGGCAGCCGGTGCCGACGGGGCGAAGCGCGTGCATGCATCCGTGCCGCTCGATGGTCCGGCGTACGAGGCGCTGTTGCAGGCCGGCTTCATGGTGTACGCTCATCAACTGGTCATGCTCGCCGACGGACTGTCGATCGACCTGGTCGAAGATGATGGGCTTCGGATTCGCGAACGCGAGCCGAGCGACACCTGGTCGATCCATCATCTCTATCATCTGACGACGCCACGTCCGGTGCAGTACGCGGAGGCGTTGACGAGCAATCACTGGGATAGCCGCCGTGGCCTCAACTCGCGCTCGCGTGGCTTCGTCATCGACGATCAGGATGGGCTCGCCGGCTTCTGCCAGATCGGCGGTCGTGGCAGTCAGGTGACGCTCGATCTATTGATCATGCCGGGCAAACACCAGATGCTCGCTCCGTTGCTTCGGACGGCCGCGAAGCTGGCAAAGCTGCCGCCCGACGCGCCAGTCTGGGTTGCCGTGCCGGAGTACCATCTCGAATATGTGCCGGTGCTGGAATCCCTCGGTTTCGCGGTCGTCGGGCGCCTGGCCTCAATGGTGCGTTATACGATGGCGACGGTGTGCGACCAGCCGTCGCGTTGGGCGAACGTCGTGGCCGATGTGATCGAACGGTTGCCGGCACGGACGCCGGTCGTGACCCGGTATAAGCCAACGAACGAATTCCACTAGTCCATTTCAATCCAAAACAAGGGAGCACAGACTTCTTGGAGACGACGGATATTGTGACGAGCGAGGGGACAGGAGCGTTCGGTGAGGCGATCACCGATAATCTCGAAGATCTGCTCGCGGTTTTGCCACCCG
>CALAGB010000482.1 GCA_937891245.1 uncultured Thermomicrobiales bacterium
AGCCTTCGGACTGGGCGATTTCGCTTTCGTGGTGGGGGAAGACGAGGTCGCCGCCGCCGCCGTGGATATCGATCTGCTCACCGAGATAGCGCATCGACATAGCGCTGCACTCGATATGCCAGCCCGGACGCCCCTGGCCCCACGGGCTCTCCCAGGTCGGTTCGCCCGGCTTGCTCGCCTGCCAGAGAATAAAATCGAGCGGGTCTTCTTTTAGCGGGTCGTTCGGATCGGCGCCACGCTGGCCGGAGATATCGAGCATCTCGGCATAGCCGAGCCGCGACAGTTTGCCGTAATCGGGGTCGCTCTTGACGCGGAAGTAGACGTTCCCCTGATTTTCGTAGGCCATCCCCTGCTCGATCAGCTTCGAGACGATCTCGATGATCATGGGAACTTCTTCGGTGGCGCGACAGTAGACCGCGGGCGGCAATGCGTTGAGTGCGTTGAGATCTTCCTGGAACTGGCGGATAAAGCGATCGCCGAGCAGATCCCAGCGCTCGCCCAGCTCATTTGCCTTACGCAGGATATCGTCATCGATATCGGTGACGTTCTGCACGTACTTCACCCGCCAGCCGAGATACTGACAATAGCGGTTGATGACATCGAACGTCAAATAGGCCATGGCATGGCCCATGTGGGTTGTGTCGTACGGCGTAATGCCGCAGACGTACATGCGCACGGTATGACCATCGAGCGGTGCGAAATCTTCTTTCTTCCCGCTCATCGTATTGTAGAGTTGCACGCCCTCTCCTCCCGCCAGTGCGAACGATGCGACGCAGCCGCCGCCAGCATCCGCACTATGCTACATCATGTCGTCATCACGTTGTCGCTCACCAGGAAGGCGCCGATACGGCGTTACGAAAAACCAGTGTGTCACCAATTACGGGACGTGCGCACGCGCAACGATCACTGTATAGTGCGTAAGAATCGGTATTCGTCAAGCGCCTGAACCGTCTGGACCGGCGCGTTGGCATCATCGAACGACGCACGATAAGGAGTCGTCATGGCATTACCCGTAGGTGAGCTGGCTCCCGAGATCTCCGTACCGAGCTCGTGGGGCAACACCTTCACCTTGAGCGAAGCTGTTAAGGAGAACGTTGTCGTCCTCACGTTTTATTTCTTCGCGTTCACCGGTGGCTGAGGCAACCAACTGTCCAAGTTCCAGGACAGGATCGATGAGTTTCATCGATTAGGCGCTGAAGTGTATGGAGCCTCGGTTGATTCACACCATGCCCAGCGTGTTTGGGGCGAACAGCTTGAACTGACCTTCCCGCTGCTTGGCGATCTCGACCGAAACGTCATGACGGCATATGAGGTCAAGATGGACGAATGGGGCCCATATCACGGCGTTTCACGGCGCGCACTTTTCATCATCGACCGCGACCGAAAGCTCGTCTACCAGGATATCGTCACCGAGCGCGGCAAGATTCCCGACATCGACGCGGCGCTTGCCAAACTGAAGGAGATGGCGGGGGAATAGCGGGTGCCCTCACCCCCGGTCCCTCTCCCCGACCCGCTCGCGGGTGCCCCGGGAGAGGGGAAGAGACGCGCGACGAAAGTCGCTTGGGCGCCATTTATGGCGCCCACGTCACCCAGCGCATCGTTGCAGGAACACGCCCAAGATCGCCCCAAGACACCCCGCTCCCGCGCCGCGCGGGAGCGGGGCCGGGGGTGAGGGCGGTTCAACTCACAGGAGGCAGGAGATGGATCTACGGGTTATTGAAGTGCGGACGGCCAACCGGCCGATGAAAGGCGAGGTGCCGCGCGAGCTCGATTCGTTCCGGCAAAGCGGCGTTTATGCAGCCGCCGGTGGCTCGGTGACCTACGTGCGGCCCTGGGTTGAAGACGATGAGTTCACCGATGAGCCGACGGAGGCGCTGGCGCTCATGGGGGGGCGCATCGCCGATGAGGTCGCCAAAGGCTTCGCCGACGGCACCAATGTCGTCGTCGCCGGTGGCAATTGCAACGTGCTGCCCGGCGTCATCGGCGGCCTGCAGCAGGCGAACGGCGCGACGGCTCGCATCGGACTCGTCTGGTTCGATGCACACGGCGACTTCAATACGCCGAAGACGAGCCTGAGCGGTATGCTCGGCGGCATGCCGGTCGCCGTCAGTGCCGGGCTCTGCTTTCCCGAATGGCGCATCGCCGCACATCAGGAGGTCGCGCTGCCGACCGACCGCATTATCATGGTCGACGTCCGCAATCTCGATACGGCTGAGGAAGCGCTCGTCAACGCCACGGCGATCAAGGTCGTGCCGGTCGGCGGCGACGCACTACGCGATGCGGTGCAGCAGCTGGCGGCCAAGACCGACGTCATCTATCTGCACATCGACCTCGACATCCTCGACGAATCGCTCACGCCCTCGCACAACACCAAAGAGCCGAATGGACCGGACATCGCCCAGACGCTCGATGCGGCGCAGGCCGTACTCGACAGCGGTAAGGTCGAAGCGATCGGCCTCGTCTCCGTCTACCCGGTCGGCGCAGGCGGCGACACCTCGCTCGCCTCGGCTACCGAACTCCTCACCGGCATGATCCAGCGCTGGAGCGCCGGAAGAGCGGGTTAGAACGGCCCTCCCACTGACTCCCTCCGGTGGGGGGGGAGAACCCTCTCCCGCGCGGCGCGGGAGAGGAGACGGGGGCGAGGGCGGCCGCCCTTGCCCTGCTGCTACCGCGCCTCAACCTTCTCCGGAGCCGGTTCTGGTTGGGCGCGCATAGACGGGGTCGGTTGGCCGACTTTAAGCTGGGTGAGCTCAGGCGGGAAGACAAGATCGAGCGTCCAGTCGAACATGACGCGTAGTCGCTTGTCCCAGCGCGGGATCTGCAGCAGGTAATACGAGCGCCAGATCCACCAGGCCGGGAAACCTGAAAGTTTGAGCCCCATGACGTAGGCAACGGCCGAACGATGGCCGAGCGCGACAAGCTGACCCTTCGTCTTATAGGTGATCGGCTTCAGCGGTTTGCCACGAATCGTCGCGACGATATTGCGCGCCACCGTGCGCGCCTCACGGACTGCGTGCTGGGCTGTCTGTGGATACGGCTTGCCGGTGTGCTCATCAATCACCTCGGCTGTATCACCGAGCGCCCAGACATTCGGGCGACCCGGCACGTTGAGCGTCCGGTTCGCCTTGATCTGCCCTTTCTTATTCTGTTCCAGCGGCAACCCTGTCACCAGCGGGTTCGGAGAGACGCCGACCGAGCCGACGATCGTGCTCGCGTCAATCGCGTCCTTGCCTTCGATATAAACGCGATCCGGCTCAAGGCGCGAGACGCGCTCGTTGAGCATGATCTCGACCCCCTTCTCACGCAACAGACGCTCGGCGAAATCGCCCAGCGATTGCGGCAAATCGGGGATCAGACGCGGTCCGGCATGAATCAGGATGACACGAATGTCGTCGCGCTCGATGTGCTTGTAGCGGCTGGTGACTTCCACCAGCATGTCATGCATTTCCGCTATGACCTCGACGCCGTTGGCGCCACCGCCGACGACCACGAAGGTAAGCAATCGTCGCTTGACGACCGGATTCGTCTCAATATCGGCCTGCTCCAGCGTGTCGATCACGTGATTGCGCAGCGCAAACGCGGCGCTGAGGCGCTGGACGTCAAACGCATTCTCGGCCATGCCGGGAATGAAGCGGGTACTCGGGACGCCGCCGAGCGCGATCACCAGATGGTCGTAATAGAGCGGTCGCGGCTCGTGATAGCTGCCGTAGAGCCCGAGTCGCACATCGACCCGCTGCGCGTCCAGATCGATCGTCGCAACCTCACCGACGTAGAGCGTGGCGTTCGAGGCAACGAGCCGAATCGGATTGAGGATTGAGCTTGTTTCGATCGCGCCGGAAATGATGTCCGGCAAGAGTGGATAAAAGACGAAGAAGTTCTCGCGGTTGACGATCGCGACATCAACGGGCTCGTCATCCAGCTCTTTCTGCAGGGCGAATGCCGTATAGACACCAGCGAAGCCGCCACCGAGAATCAGAACGCGCTTCCGTCGTGGTTCATCAGGAGTTTGCCATTCCATGTAGTCACATCCTTACCCTGGCGTGTGGTCCCGCGCGATGCGCTCGCGCCCGCCACCAGCCGGACTTTGCCGCTATTTTTGTACCAACGCATCGTCCGGCGAAACAGGCGCCCGCTGGACCTCCGGACAGTACGCGCGCTACATTCAGCCACCGTTCGTGGTATTCATTGACTATGAACGGCGCATGGCGCCCTGCAGCGATTGTCAGTGGCCGGCGTTGGCGCGACAATCACGGACAACCATCAACACGATACATGATCGAAAGGCAGATCCGATGAGTTCCACCCGCTGGGATCCGCTCCGCGATATCAGCAGCTTTCGCGATGCGATGAACAACCTCTTCGACGAAGGGCTGCTCTCTCCGCGCTCCGGCTCAACCGCGATGGCCGGCTCAATCCCGCTCGATGTCCGCGAGACGGTCGACCGCTACATCATCACCGCGCCGTTGCCCGGCGTTCAGCCGAGCGATGTCGACATCACGGTTCTTGGCAGCAACGTGCGCATTAGCGGCGAGATCAGGGCGCAGGATGAGGCGGTTGAGCCCGACGAGGAATGCCACTGGTTGCTGCGTGAGCGACGCTTCGGACACTTCGAGCGTTCGATCTCCTTGCCGACATCGGTCGACTCCCAGGCAGCGAATGCCAGCTTCAATACCGGAGTGCTCACGATCCAGCTTCCGAAGATCGATCAGGCACGGCCGAAGACGATACCGATCAAGGTCGGCGAGTAGCCGGCATGCCGTCGAGGAAGGACCAGAGCAGCGCGCTCATCTGGACACGCATCGGCCAGTCCGGGCGCGGCCGGCAGCCGTCGCTCACCCATCAACAGATCGCCGAGGCCGCCGTAAAGATCGCCGACGACGGCGGCCTGGAGGCGGTCTCGATGCGTAAAGTGGCGCGCGCGCTCGATGTCGGCACGATGTCGCTCTACCGCTACGTCACCTCGCGCGACGACCTGATCGATCTAATGAACGACTGCGTCATGGCCGAACTGCTCGATGAGTCGTTCGATCGGGACAGTTGGCGCACGACGTTACATCGTCTCGCCTGGGCGCTGCGCAGGCTCTTATTGCGGCACGAATGGGCGGTCGAAAGCTTTGGCGGGCGGCCGGCGCTCGGTCCGAACTTCACCCGGCTCTATGAACGCGCGCTCCGGGCGATCGATCGACCCGGCATGACGATGGACCAACTCATGGATATGGTGTCGACGGTCTGGGCGTTCACCCACGGGGTGGCCCACGGCGAGATCATTGCGCGCCAAACGCAGCGCGCCACCGGCATGGGCGATCAGGAGTGGCGCGAAGCCGCCGCGCCGCTGGTCCTCCAGATGATCGAGGACGAGGAGTATTCATACTTCCGCCGCATCGTCATCGAAGCCGAAGACTTCCCCGATCCCGACGTCCTCTTCGAACGCCGCCTCGGCTACGTGCTCGACGGATTGATGGTGGGGCTCGGGCTGGCGGAGTAGTCGAGCGGAGGAGCGGCCCGCCCTCACCCCCGCCTACCGCGTCATCTCCTGGTAACGGCGCGTCGCCAGTGGGGCGAAGATCAGCAGCAGCACGAGGGACCAGGCAATCGTGGTCGCCACCGGGTGCATCAGCGGGAAGCTGGCGTGCGCCGGCAGCGCGCCCGGATTGCCGAAGAGATCGCGACAGGCCTGCACCAGCGCACTCACCGGATTCCAGTCGGCGAGGAACTGCAGCCAGCCGGGCATTCCGGATGTCGGTACGAAGCTATTGGAGATCATCGACACCGGGAAGACGATCGGGATCAACTGATCGGCCGTTTCCGCGCTGACCCGCAAGCCGATGTAGACACCGAGCCAGGCGACGGCGTAGCGCAACAGCATGATCAGTCCGAAGGCAGTCAACGTCTTGGCTAGTCCGAGATGTGGCTGCCAGCCGACCAGCAGACCGATGACGACCATCACCGCGACGCCAATCGTACTGGTAATCAGATCGGTCGTCGCACGACCGAACGGCACCGCCGAGCGCGCCATCGGCATCGACTTGAAGCGGTCGATGATTCCTTCCTCGACGTCCTTCGACACCATCGTGGCGCAGACCATGACACCGGTCAGGGCCGTCATGGCGAAGAGGCCGGGCATCAGGTATTCGCGATAGTTGCCGCCGCCCGGCACGCTGATGGCGCTGCCGAAAACGTAGCCGAAGAGCACCACCATGAGTCCAGGAAAGATGACCGCGCCGATCAGTTCGCCCGGCGCATGACGCATCTGCGTGAATTCGCGGCGGGTCAGCGTCCAGCCATCGCGCAGGGTCCAGCTGAGCCGCTCGCGGAAGGTTGTCGGAGCAGGAGCGGCTTCGAGCATAGGATTGATCATCAGGCAACTCCCATCAGTTCGGGGACGGATTCTTCGGACTGCTCATGCCGGGTGAGATGGAGGAAGACGTCATCCAGCGTCGGGCGACGCAAGGCGAGGTCTTCGACCGTGATACCGCGCCGTCCGAACTCCTGCACCACGGCGATCAGATCGGCCGCGCCGGAGGAGGTTGGCGCGCTGATCTTGCGGTTGAGCGCCGAGATCTCGATAGCGGCGCTGCAGACCGCCGCCAGCGCATCGGCTGCCGCAGACAGCTGCGCGCTCGTGGTCACGACTTCGAGCCGGTCGCCGCCGATCAGCGATTTGAGTGAAGCCGGCGTGCCGGAAGCGATGACGCGGCCGCTGTCGATCACGGCGATCTCATCGGCCAACTGATCCGCCTCATCGAGGTACTGCGTCGTCAGCAACACGGTCGTGCCGGCAGCGACCAGATCGCGCACGCTCTGCCAGACCTCGCTGCGACTGCGCGGATCGAGGCCGGTCGTCGGTTCGTCGAGGAAGAGGAGACGGGGCGCGATAATCAGGCTGGCGGCGATATCGAGCCGCCGCCGCATGCCGCCGGAGTAGTGCTTCACGATGCGATTCCGCGCCTCCATCAGATCGAACTGCGCCAGCAGTTCATCGGCACGGCGGTGGGCGGTCGCCTCGGGCAGGTGATAGAGCCGCCCGAACATCACCAGATTCTCGCGACCCGTGATCTTCTCGTCGACCGCCGCATGCTGACCGGCCAGCCCGATCAGACCACGCACCTTGTCCGCTTCGCGCACAACATCGATACCGGCGATACGGGCGCTGCCGGAATCGGGCCGCAGCAGCGTGGCGAGCACCCGCACAATGGTCGTCTTGCCCGCGCCGTTGGGACCAAGCAGCCCGAAAACGGTTCCGGCCGGTACCGTGAGGTCAACACCTTGCAGCGCAGCAGTCGTTCCGAATGTCTTGCGGAGTCGAGAGACCTCAACGGTGGCGCCGTGTCGATTGTTCATACGATTCTCTCCTATGGGTACACCGTACGCGATAACGTTGCCGAGTTTACACGATGCGTACGATGTACGCAAGGAACGTTCGTCGAACGGGCTTCGATGTCGCCTCGTCGTTTCCGGGTGTCCCTGGTAGGCTGATACCGTTCGCCGTCAACCGTGATGCTTGGGAGGGGTTGCATTGACCGCGTTTCCGTTGATTCCCGCGTCCATCGCCTCACAAACCGGCAGCGTCCTCGACCGCACCCAGGCGATCTGGTCGTCGCTGAGCGAATTCGGCCGCACCACCGTCGGCCCGATCATCTCGGTCCTGGTCATCCTGGCGCTGGCGCTGGTGATTCTGCGCGTCTTGCGAACGCTGATCCGTCGCATGATCCGGCGATTGGTCGAACGGAACGAAAAACCGAATCGCGAATTGACGCTGAAGATCAACACGCTCTCGAGCGTCGTCGAATCCGGCGGGCGCGCCCTGGTCATCGTCATCGCCAGCATGATGATCCTGAGTAATATCGGCATCAACATTGCACCGTTGCTCGCCAGCGCCGGTGTCGCCGGTATCGCCATTGGTCTCGGCGCCCAGAGTCTGATTAAGGATGTGATCGGCGGCTTTCTCATCCTCTTCGAGGATCAATACGGCGTCGGTGATGTTATCTCGGTCAACAACTACTCCGGTGTCGTTGAGCATCTCAGCTTGCGGCGGACCGGCCTGCGCGGCACCGACGGCAGCTTTACGATCATCGCCAACGGCGACGTGCGTGCCGTGCAGAATATGACCAAGGATTGGTCGCGCGCCGTCATCGACATCGATATCTCCCATGACGACGATATCGACCAGGCCGTCGACACGTTGACCGAAATGCTAAAGGACATTCAACACGACCCCGAGCTTGGCAGCGCCATTCTGGAACCGGCCGACATCCTCAGTGTGCAGTCGATGGGGCCCTATCAGGTAACGCTGCGGATCTTGGTCAAGACACGACCAATGGAGCAGTGGCGCGTGCAGCGGGTGCTTCTGCGTCGGATCAAGAAGGTCCTCTACACCTCGGGGGCCACCATTCCCTACCCGCGGAGCGAGACGGTTGTGCGTACGCTCGACGAGCAATCCGCACGGACTCCGCTCTTCGCTGGTGCCCAGGACAACTCGACCTCCAGCGACGAGTAGGCTACCTTGTGAATAGTCTTACGCTCATTGAGCGTACACGCCACGCCACCTCTTGCTTTCCGGCCTGATTCTTGCGGATACGAGTGGCGGTGCGGGCCGGCTGAAATAGAGTCGGCGGCACGCTCCGGCGCTCGACCGACGTGAAACATGTGCACTCACACATGGGCAGCATGCTCGGGGCAGTTCACTGGCGCGGAGTCTCGTCATCGCCCCGAGCGCGACCCTGCTATCGGAAGTGGCAGGGGCGCACGCGTGCCGTTTCGTTTGTGCTGGAATCGCCTCACCGGTGATACGGCCGGGTGAGCGATTTTCGTGCAGGAGGAGTGATTTATGCCACACGATGAACGTTTTCAGGAGCTGGCGCGCAGCGCGCTCAGCGGCAGATTGAGCCGGCGTGATGTGCTGCGCCGAGCGGCCGTGCTCGGACTCAGCGCTCCGGTGATCGCCGCCTTACTTGCTGCCTGCGGTGGCAGCAGCAATAAAACGCCGACCACCTCATCTGGCAGCACCTCGACGTCCGAATCGACATCTGCCTCGACCAGCCCAAGCGGCAGCGCCAGCCCGATGGCCTCACCCGCAAGCTCGCCGGAGGCCAGTCCGAGTGCAGAAGCCTCTCCGAGCGGCAGCCCAATGGCGATGACCTTCGACCCGAAGGTTGCCCCGCCTGTGCCGGATCCAAGCAAGGGCAAACAGTTCAGCGGACAGAAGATCACCTACTACGGCGACTCGGTCGGTGCCGGTAACGACTTCGACAAGGTGCTCGCGGCACAATTCACGAAAGACACCGGCATCGAGATCAACATCGTTCCCAAACCACAGGACTCAACCCAGAACTTCGCAACCTATCAGCGCTTCTTCCAGGGCAAATCATCGGATGTCGACGTGATGATGCTCGACGTCATCTGGCCCGGCTCGCTTGCACCGCACCTGGTCGATCTGAGCCAGGCGCTCGCCGACGAAGCCAAGCTGCACTACGACACGATCATCCAGAACAACACAGTCGACGGCAAGCTCGTGGCGATGCCCTGGTTCGGTGACTTTGGCATGCTGTATTATCGGACCGACCTGCTTGAAAAATACGGCTACGACAAACCGCCCACGACCTGGGACGAGCTTCAGGACATGGCAACGAAGATCAAGGATGGCGAGAAATCGAACGCCAGCTTCACCGGCTTTGTGTTCCAGGGCGATGCCTACGAAGGGCTCACCTGTGACGCGCTCGAATGGATCGCTTCGGCCGGTGGCGGCACCATCGTCGATGAGAACGGCAAGGTGACGGTCAACAACGATAAAGCGATTGGCATGCTCAACAAGGCCAAGGGCTGGGTTGGCAATATCTCCCCGCGCGACGTGACCTCGTTCCAGGAAGAAGACGCTCGTAACGTCTTCCAGGGTGGGAATGCCGCCTTCATGCGCAACTGGCCATATGCCTACGCCGAAGGGAACTCGTCCGATTCACCGATCAAGGGTAAGTTCGACGTCGCGCCGCTCCCGGCGGCCGGAGGCGAAAAGCACTACGGCACCGTCGGCGGCTGGCAGCTGGGCGTTTCGCAGTATTCGAAGTCGAAGGAGGCATCTATCGAGTTCATCCGCTACATGACGAGCCCGGAAGTCGAAACCTGGCGTGCCGTCGTCGGTTCCTACGTCCCGACGATGGAGAAAGTCGCCAGCGATCCGGCCGTCGTCAAGGCGATGCCGTTCCTGGAAAACCTGCAGGACGTCGTTCGGGTGACGCGACCATCCGGACCGGCCGGCGAGAACTACAACCAGGTCTCGACATACTTCTTCCAGGGCGTCAACAAGATTCTGAACGGCGAAGACGCAAGCGGCGTCGTGCAGCAGATCCAACAGCAGATCGAACGGGTCATGGGCTGATCCGGCATCTGCACGGCACGACTGGACGGAGGCGGCTCACGCCTCCGTCTTTCATCACGCAGCGAGGGAGATCCGCATGAACGGGACGGTAACCACGGATATTCCCAAAAAGGCCCCAAAAGTCGAACCAGGGCGCATCCGCACGCTTCGCGGCAGTCAGACACGAACCGCTTGGCTGCTCCTGATCCCCACCCTTCTGGTCGTCGCACTGGTCGCGCTCGTGCCGCTCGTGCAAACGGTCTGGTACAGCTTCACCGACGAGCGCCTGGCCAGCTTGCAACCGACAAACTTCGTCGGGCTCGACAATTATCGCTTCCTGATCAAAGATGCGGCCTTTCGTCATTCGATCTGGGTGACATTCGAATTTTCGATCATCACCGTGATCTTCGAGTTCCTTCTCGGCATCGTCGTGGCGCTGGTCGTCAATTCGCACTTCAAAGGGCGCGGTCCAATGCGCGCCGCCATGCTCGTTCCCTGGGCGATCCCGACCGTGATTTCGGCGCAAATGTGGAAATGGATGTATAGCGGCACCTACGGCGTTTTCAATGACTTGCTGGTGAACAAGCTCCATATTCTCGATCACAACGTCGCCTGGATTTCGCAGCCAAATACCTCATTACCGGCCGTCGCCGCGGTCGATATCTGGAAGACAACTCCATTCGTGGCACTCCTCTTATTAGCCGGCTTGCAGGTCATCCCCAACGACGTCTACGAGGCGGCGACGGTTGACGGCGCGAACGCGATCCAGCAATTCTTCCGTATCACATTACCCCTGCTTCGACCGGCAATTCTGGTTGCGCTCATCTTCCGCACGCTCGATGCGTTGCGCGTCTTCGACGTCTTCTTCGTTATGTTCAGCTCGCGCGCCTCGACCCAGACGATGGCGATCTACGACCAACAAAACCTCGTCTCGTTCTCGGATGTCGGCTATGGCAGCGCTATTAGCGTGGCGATTTTCGTCATCATCGGCATCTTCGTGGTCGCCTACGTGACGGCACTCAGAGTGGAGCGAACATGAGTAAGACGTTACGCCATCGCGCGCAGCGCGTCGCCTTTTACATCCTGCTGGCGATCATCCTGATCTACCTGATCTTCCCCTTCTACTGGGCGATCCGCTCGTCGATCACGCCGAACAGCGAGATGTTCACCACACCGATTTCGTACTGGCCGCACAACCCGACGCTCGAGTTCTATCGCGAGGTCTTCAGCGATCGGCTGTTCATGCGTTCGATGCTCAATTCGACCATCGTGGCCGGGTCGGTGACGATCATCTCGCTTCTAGTTGGCGCGTTCGCCTCGTTCGCGCTCGGGCGATTCACGTTCAAGGGCCGCACGCCGGTCATGTACATCATCCTGGCGATGACGATGTTCCCGCAGATCGCCATCCTTGGTTCGCTCTATACGCTGATCACGCGCTTTAACCTTTACAACACGTTGCCGGCGCTGATCATTACGTACCTCCTGTTCACCCTTCCGTTCACCGTCTGGGTGCTGACAACCTTCTTCCAGACGATGCCGCGCGAACTGGAGGAAGCGGCCTATGTCGATGGCGCGACGCCCTTCCAGGTCTTCTGGAAGGTGCTCCTGCCCCTGGCCGCACCCGGGTTGGTGACAACCGGCCTGCTCGCCTTCATCTCGGCCTGGAACGAATTTCTCTACGCCCTGTCATTCATCCAGTCGCCGGGCAAGCGGACGATCACGCTGGCGATCTTCACCTTCAACACCAACACGACCGGCGGCTTCGAGCTGCCGTGGGGCAAGATGATGGCCGGCACGGTGATCGTGACGCTGCCGCTGATCATCCTGACGATCATCTTCCAGCGCCGCATCGTCCAGGGGCTAACCGCCGGTGCGGTCAAGGGCTAGGC